>NZ_CAWPCB010000022.1:0-166083 GCF_963886535.1 Proteus sp. G2675 | reverse complement strand
TAGGCGCTCTTGCTCCGCCTTTTTTTGCTCAGCTTGCAGTCTGGCTAGGCGCTCTTGCTCCGCTTTTTCTTGCTCCGCTTGCAGTTTGGCTAGGCGCTCTTGCTCCGTTTTTTCCTGCTCAGCTTGCTTATCTTTTTCATCTGCAATTTCTTGTTGTTCAGTATTGAAATATTTATCATCGATTTCATCATTTCTCCAAATAACTTGACGCCAGTTATTACGTTCATTAGTGGCTACACCATAAATGATTCTTCCATCATCTGAGATGGCATGTGCTTCTGAATCTTTTCCCCCGTCAAGTGTTCCTAAGTCATACATATGATTATTGAAATAAATAAAACCATGACGATGAAACATGATAAAGGCATGAGGACCAGTGCCTGTTAGATCTTTTGGAATGGTATTTAAGTTATACTCATCAGTTTCAGACCATCCTACAACATATTTACCATCAGCAGTAATATCAAGTGCTCTGGCATTTCTAAATCTTGCTTCTTCTTCTTTTTTAGAAAGATTACCAATATTGATGAGTTTATCATTAGAGAAGTCATAGAGTAGTGCTTGACTAAAAATTGCTGAAGAAGTTTTTGTTCTAGTAGGTAACTTAATTGCATAATTATAATGCCAAACATCTCCCCAGCCAACGCTATAGTTCCCATCTGCTGAGGTATCTGCAAGTTTTGTCGATCCAAATTCAGAGAGACTAAGTTCTCGTATAGGGCCTGATGCTGTTGTGATAAAGGCAACTTTAGGATATTCTCTATCCAGTAATTTCTTTTTAGGCAAATCTCGGTTTAGCTGGCCAATAAAGACTTGACCATTATCACTGATTTTTTGAATATCAACACCTCTTCTTTTTATTCCCTTTAAGAAAGGATATTCAGTAATTGGTGAAAGTAAAATTGCTTTTTCTGGATGATTAGCTAAATACTTATTAACGTTATCGAATGTTAATTCGAAGTCTTCTTTTTTATAGATATCATAAATATATAGTTTCTTTCTCTCATCACCTTTGTATTCATATAAAATAAAATTACCATCTTTCGTTAAATATCTAATCTCCATGTTTCTATCTAAAATAGAAAATGTATTGTTATATACGTTATAGGCAAATACATAACATCCATTGTATGTACCACAACCGATAGTATCTTCAAAAATACTATTATTTTTAACCATCTGCTCTAATCTGGCTCTAGCACCTGCAAAGGCATACCCAACAACAGTTTTACTATTTTTTGAAATATGGGAAAGGTAAAGAAGATCTAATTGCGGATTATTTTCTTTATTTATTTTTTTTATGGTTTTTCCGCCATCTATACTAATAAATAATTCATTTGGTAAGAGTTCTTCTGAGAAATAAACGGTTTCTCTAACATTATAATTAGGTATCTTTTTTTGAATATTACGTTCACCTTCATCAGCTATACGATTATATAATGAAAGTGTATCATCACTTATTGTTGCATATATGTAAGTGCTTCCAAACGGCGTCATTAACTGTTGGTTGTAACTATGCTTATCTAAGACACGGCCGTGGAGATGTTTAATGTATTCATATCTATTATGATTAAATTCATAATATTGACTTGCATTATTTGCAATGCTAAAGGGGTTATAAATTGAGTCTCCCATATCATTTATATTATAATTGCTGTAGCAATTAATAGGCCATATATAGAGAGGACACAATATATATAATATTGATTTATTTTTCATTTTCATTTTATATACCAAAAATAAGATTTTAACTGGAGGTTAACCTCTGTATTAATTAAAGTCAATTGGATAAAATGAAATGAATTTAATATATAATAATGAGTAAGGAATTATTATTATGTATATATATTTGGTGTTTTAATTAAATTTACTTTTCTAAGTATTAATTCATTTTGTAGATTTATGATTTGTTCTTTATTTGCGGAACGCCAATTCTTCGCTTCACCATATACGCCATGCTGATGAAACGCATTAATACGAATTGTAATTGATTCACCAAGTGAATTAATAAAATGAGAAAGCGGTTCTATATTCTCTAAATAATCGGTTTTTTCTGGAATATATAAAAGGCGTAATTCTGCAAGTAAATTATGCTCACTTAACCATTTGATTGATTTTTTAATACGTTGATTACTACGTCCGGTTAAATAAATATGTGTTTCTTCACTCCAACTTTTTAAATCAATCATCGCTCCATCCATAAAGGGGGCGATTTTTTGCCAACCATTAAGTGAAAGAGTGCCATTACTGTCAATTAAACAGGTAAGATGTCGAAGATCAGGGGCTTCTTTGATTGCTTTAAAATAATCAATTAAAAATGGAAGTTGTAACGTAGATTCCCCGCCACTAACTGTTACCCCATTGATAAAGGCTGCATATTTACGCGTAATTGCAATTAGTTCATCAACCGTATAGGTCAATGTCATAGGGCTTGATTGGCGAGGACATTGCTGAATACAAGTATCACATTGCTCACAGCTGTCAGCGTTCCAATTTATTACACCGTTTTGTAATGAAAGCGCTTGCTGTGGGCAAGTGGCAATGCAATCCCCGCAGTTATCACAAATCCCCATAGTGTAGGGATTGTGACAGTTCTTACAGCGTAAATTACATCCTTGTAGGAAGATGGCGAGGCGATTGCCTGGGCCATCAACACAAGAAAAAGGCAGTATTTTATTTATCGAAGCGCATCTGCTGTTCATGGCTAATCACTCGTGGTTTTCGTTCAGCAATATGGCAATTGGTTGTTGCTTCATCTCCTAACCAAGTTGTATTTAGGCGAGAGCCTTCTTCTTTATATTTTTTTAAATCAGATAACCGCACCATATACCCAGTGACACGGACTAAATCATTGCCACCCACATTAGCGGTAAATTCACGTAATCCGCAAGAAAACGCCCCTAAGCACAGTTGCATTAAGGCATCAGGATTTTGTTTGATAGTTTCATCCACGGTTAAAATATCACTAATACCTGAAGTATAAAATTGATGGTGGGGGGCAACGGTCATTAAATGAGTAACAGGATCAGGCTCTGTTCCATAAGGAATTCGGGTCGCCGGTGTAGTACCAATATCAGAACTTATGCCTGATTGAGCATGTAACATGGCACGCTGTTTCCAACCATATTTTACAGGAGTCTGTGCAACAAATTGGGCCAGTTTTTCACTAATAATATAGCTAAGTTTATTGGCCGCTTCGCTATGACCATAGTTTGCTGTATGACCTTCTTTCTCAAGTAATAGAGAAACTGCTTCAGCCATACCATAAATGCCAAACATCGGGGCAAAACGATCGGGTGAGATCAAACCTTCTTCTACTAAAAAGCTTTGTTGAAAAAAGTTTGATTTTTCATAGAGGAATTCGCAACGAGCATTGATGATCTCGATTTGTTTTTGCATATAAAACGGCAATACATTCTCTAGAAAGTCGGCACTATTTTGGCTGCGCTTTGCTACTTCTTTGAGATTGATACGAACTAAAGTGCTACCGCCACCACTTTGCGGTAGAGAGTTATAACAACTAACAATACCGTATTCATCTTTACCAAATACAGCATCTTGCAATGTACCGTTAGCAATATGGGGTTTACTACTATGACAAATATTGGTGATTGCTTGGTGCAATAAATCAGAAGGTGTTAGTGCCGCGTCATAAATAAAGGTGAGATTCGGGGCTACTTGTTGAAGTTCAACATCTACCTTAAGAATTAAACGTGTAATGATAGAGTCTTCGGGGCCAATATTAGCGTGCATAAAGGCATCAGGAAGGGTTCTATCAAGATAGCGCCAGAAACGCTTTAATTTTGGATAGAGTTGCTCTTGCGTCAAATTCCCCACATAAGGTAGTAAGATTTTATCAATACGACCTAAATAAACCGGCATTGAAGTGACTGAAGGAACATGATGATAAAGGATAGTCAGCATATTTAGCGCATCATCAAAATCTTGGGCAGGTTCAAGCTCTAAATAGCGCGAGCCTTGTGCTAAGAATTTCGCGTAATCAGGTAATACATAACGTGGTTTATAAGGGGCATGACCTTCATACATATCGCAGATAACCCGTTCATTTAGCGCAAGGCTCGCCTCGTTAGATAATGTCGGGTATGGCAACATATTTTCCGCTTCTAATGCTAGAAAATGACGTTTTTGTTCGGGGGAAAGGGTTGGATTTTCTACGATTTGTTGACAACGTTGGATAACAGATTGTTCAGTCATAACCACCTCAGCAACTCAAGAGCAAAAGAAAGATGTAAGATTTATTTATCGTATTAGGTTAATAAATTGACTGAGATTTACTGTGATTTTAAACAAAGCCCATTCAAAGTTTAAGGGAATAGCACGAAAATACGTATAAATTAGATATATCTAAAATAATTTAACCTATTTTAGATAGAAACATAGACATGAAGGTGAGTACTAATGACTCACCTTATTATGTTAATTTGTGGCAGTGTTATTTAACTTCAGATCTATTTTCTGTTTCTTTTTGCTGATCACTTTTTTGTTCATCATCTTCTTTTTCATGACGAGTGGGTAAACTTGCGGTTAATAAATAGGGCGATTGCTGCCAATGCACTGGTGTTAATTGCAATAAGCTGTGGGACAGTAAAAAACCAATCGCCAGAGCAACCAATAGCATCACACGCAATAAATTGGTGGTGTTATCGACTTGGCCAGATTCTGTGACAAGTTGGTGTGTATCTAACGTCAATCTTAGAAAACCCTTTGGCTGATCTTGACCAGGGATAGGCACCACCAGCTGATGATTAAAAGAACCGCCACTTTTTTGTCCTTCTAAGGCCAATCGCTCTTTTACCGTCACATTTTCACCACTATGCGCTATTTGTGTGCCATCTTGCCAATAAAGACTTGCATCCAGTACCCGACTATCGTGAGTTAGATGATTTAAATTAGCTATAATGTGTGGATTTACGTTATCTTTGCTACTGTCATCCATATAATTGGATAATGAGAAGGCAACTTGTTCTGCCAGTGTTTTGGCAAGCTCTTCAAACTGGGTGATACGGGCGTGCTGATTTGCACGGCTAAAATAAGAGGCACCTTGCATCAAAAAAGCCAATAATGCGATACAAATCAGTATAATCGCGGTTTTTTGTAGTTTGAATTTTAGTTTATCTTTAAGCATGTTCAACCTTTTGCGTAAGCAAGTATGTGCATGTTGCCAGATGAGTCGCAGATAGAATAGGCTGAATAACAATTATTTTGTTCAGACAGGGGAAAACAGGAGAATAAGTATGTCAAATAGTCTGACCTATTGCTATTTACCGGATGAGATCCGTAAATGGCCAGGTCTACCGCTATCACTCAGTGGTGAAGAAGTGATGCCACTGGATTATCGTGCAGGCGATAGCGGATGGTTACTTTATGGACGAGAACTTGATAAAAAAAGAATAAGTGAGTTCCAGCATAAATTAGGTGTGGCTATTGTGGTGGTTTCTTCATGGCGTATTGATGATTACCAAGTGGTACGTATTGCGGGAAGTTTAACTCGTCGTATTCGTCGGTTATCTGATGAATGTGGTTTAGATGTTGTACCCTTTGGGCAGATCCCACGTTTACGCTCTCCGGGACTTTTAGTGATGGATATGGATTCCACGGCTATTCAAATTGAGTGTATTGATGAAATCGCTAAACTGGCCGGTGTCGGTGATAAAGTGGCCGAGATAACGGAGCAAGCGATGCAAGGTGAAATGGATTTTAGTGAAAGCCTAAAATTGCGTGTTGCACAATTAGCGGGAGCTGATGCGAATATTTTACAAAAAGTAATGGATAATTTACCTCTGATGCCCGGGTTAACAAGTTTAGTGCGTAAGCTTCAGGCAATGGATTGGCAAATTGCGATTGCATCAGGGGGATTTACTTATTTTGCTGATAACCTAAAACAGCGATTACGTTTAGTTGCAGCGGTTGCTAATCAGCTAGAAATTAAAGATGGTAAATTAACGGGCAAAGTCAAAGGCCCTATTGTTGATGCTAAATATAAAGCGCAAGTGCTTACACGCTTAGCTAAAGATTTAGATATACCGCTGGAACAAACCATTGCGATAGGTGATGGCGCAAACGATCTTAAAATGCTTAGAAAGGCGGGTTTAGGTATTGCCTACCATGCCAAACCTAAAGTATATGCACAAGCCAAAGTAGCTATTCGTCATGCTGATTTAATGGGTGTGATGTGTATTTTAAGTGCAGGATTAAAGCACGAAGAACGATAAGTTTTCAGTCAAGAAAATAACGGGGAGAGCAGTGTGGCAAAAGCAGCCAAAAGAGCCTTTGTATGTAATGAATGTGGTGCCGATTACCCGCGTTGGCAAGGACAATGTTCTGCGTGTCATGCGTGGAATACCATTACGGAAGTGCGCCTTGCGGCGGCACCTTCTGCCCGTAACGATCGTTTTAGCGGTTTTGCTGGAGATGCGAAAGGAATAAGCCGTGTTCAAAAGCTCTCTGAAATTAGCCTTGAAGCATTACCTCGCTTTTCGACAGGATTTAAAGAATTTGATCGTGTGTTAGGCGGAGGGGTTGTGCCGGGAAGTGCCATTTTAATTGGCGGAAATCCGGGGGCAGGTAAAAGTACACTATTACTGCAGACCATGTGTCGTTTAGCCACTGAAATGAAAACCTTGTATGTCACGGGAGAAGAGTCATTACAGCAGGTTGCCATGCGGGCGCACCGCTTAGGTTTACCAACAACCGAATTGAATATGTTGTCAGAAACCAGTATTGAACAAATTTGTTTAATTGCTGCTCAAGAGCAACCTAAATTAATGGTCATTGACTCGATCCAAGTAATGCATATGGCCGATATTCAATCTTCCCCGGGCAGTGTGGCACAGGTACGAGAGACAGCCGCTTATCTGACTCGTTTTGCTAAAACGAATGATATTGCCATTATTATGGTGGGTCATGTCACCAAAGATGGCACATTAGCGGGACCTAAAGTATTAGAACACTGTATTGACTGCTCAGTGATGCTTGATGGTGAAACAGACTCACGTTTTAGAACATTGCGTAGTCATAAAAACCGCTTTGGTGCGGTGAATGAGTTAGGTGTTTTTGCCATGACCGAACAAGGTTTACGCGAAGTGAGTAATCCATCGGCTATCTTTTTAAGTCGTGGTGATGAGGTGACTTCAGGCAGTTCTGTTATGGTGGTGTGGGAAGGAACACGGCCATTACTGGTGGAGATCCAAGCATTGGTCGACCACTCTATGTTATCAAATCCTCGCCGTGTTGCGGTGGGATTAGAGCAAAATCGCTTAGCAATATTATTAGCGGTTTTGCATCGTCATGGTGGTTTACAGATGTCTGATCAAGATGTCTTTGTTAATGTCGTTGGCGGTGTCAAAGTAACCGAAACCAGTGCAGATTTAGCTTTATTACTATCATTAGTATCGAGTTTTCGTAATCGTCCTTTACCGCGTGATTTAGTTATTTTTGGTGAGGTAGGACTCGCGGGAGAAATTCGTCCTGTACCAAGTGGACAAGAGCGAATTGCAGAAGCAGCAAAACACGGTTTTAAACGTGCTATTGTGCCTAATGCGAATATGCCAAAGAAAAATCCACCTGATATGAAAGTGTATGGTGTGAAGAAACTATCAGATGCGTTATCTGTACTTGATGATTTGGACGACTTCTAAAGGAGTAAATCATGGGATCTTTTGATTATATCAAACAGGCAATAAAAAAGAATGGCTATACCTTACAGCAAGTTGCCGATGAAAGTCAGATGACAAAGGGCTATCTTAGCCAGCTTATTAATAACAAAATCAAAAGCCCCAGTGCACAAAAAATGTCCGCATTACACCAATTTTTGGGATTAGAATATCCATTACAACAGAAAACCATTGGGGTGATTTTTGGTAAATTCTATCCTCTTCATACTGGGCATATTTATTTAATTCAACGAGCTTGTAGTCAAGTGGATGAATTGCATGTCATTTTATGTCATGACGAACCTCGTGATAAAGAGCTATTTATCAATAGTGCGATGTCACAACAGCCGACGGTAAGTGATAGGTTGCGCTGGTTATTACAAACTTTTAAGTATCAGAAAAATATTCGTATTCATGAGTTTAATGAACATGGTATAGAGCCTCAACCGCATGGTTGGGAAATGTGGAGTGAGGGTATCAAAGCTTTTCTACAAGAAAAACAAATCGCGCCGGATTTTATCTATACCAGTGAACGAGAGGACGCCAGTCAATATGAAGCATTTTTAGGTATTGAAACGGTACTGGTCGATCCTGAGCGCTCGTTTATGAATATTAGCGGTAGTCAAATCCGTCAAGCGCCATTTAAATATTGGGAATATATTCCTACTGAAGTAAAACCTTTTTTCGTGCGTACAGTGGCTATATTAGGTGGTGAATCGAGTGGCAAATCGACCTTAGTAAATAAGCTTGCCAATATTTTTAATACAACCAGTGCGTGGGAATATGGCCGTGATTATGTCTTCTCTCATTTAGGAGGAGACGAAATGGCATTGCAGTATTCTGATTATGATAAAATCGCTTTAGGTCATGCCCAATATATTGATTTTGCAGTTAAATATGCTAATAAAGTTGCATTTATCGATACTGATTTTGTAACAACACAGGCTTTTTGTTTACGCTATGAAGGAAAAGAACATCCTTTTGTACAGGCATTGATTGATGAATATCGTTTTGATTTAGTTATTCTGCTAGAGAACAATACGCCATGGGTTGCCGATGGTTTACGTAGTTTAGGGAGTGATAAAGAGCGTCGTCGTTTTCAAACACTGTTGATAGAGATGTTAGATAAAAACAATATTGAATATGTCAAAGTAGATCCTCCTGATTATGATGAGCGCTTTCTTCGTTGTGTCGAATTAGTCAGGGAATTGCTGATGATGCAATCAAAGCATATCGAATAAGTATTTTTAAAAACGCCATTAATTGGCGTTTTTTATTTATAGCTAGCTATATAGTCACAATAAGAATGAAATTTTTGTTTAAACCTAAAGTATGGATAAAAACGGCTGTTCATTAAGCGATTAGCATAATAATGCTATTTTTTTCAAATTAGTGAAAATGATTACTGCAAATTAATGGTAGATCTCTATGATAAAAGTTAGGTATAGATATATCGGTGTGTATTTCTTTTTCTCTTAAGTGTGAGGAGTCACACACTTTGTCTTCATAAGCTTAACCAATTGAAGAAACAGATTTATTTTCGCAAAAGGACAAGATAATGGCGCAACCTTCCCGTATTTCACTTCAGATCAAAAAAACAGTTATTTCATTAGCCATTGCTGCTTTAGGCTTTACGGCTTCCTCTTCTGCATTGGCTTATCAAAAAGTCCATCAACCCGATAATAGCTATCAGCAATATATTTCTCAGCGCCAAACGGTGGATATGTTGATCCAAGATGCATTAGAGGCATTTAAATCGCCAGCGCGTGTTTCTGACGCTGGATTTACGGGAAAACTACCTTCTAATATGGAAGTCGTAGCACAAAAGCTACAACAAGCTTATAAATTAGAGCCTTATCGCTTAGATTTACTATTTAGTGCCGCCAGTGCTTATGTCTATAACAATCAAATTGAGCGTGCGGTAACGATTTATAAACAAATTTTAGAAGCTGCACCGGATGATATTGATGCATTAATTTATGTGACTTCTTGGACGCGTTTTGAAGGTAAAGATAAAGAAAGTGAAGCCTATTTTAACAAGTTAAAATCCCTTAATCCGGCAAAAGCTGAAGAGCTAAGCCGCTTTTTTGCTCAAATTGATCGTGTAAGCAAAATGCCATTAAGTGATAAGTTAACGCCAGCAGATTTGGCAACGCTAAATAAAACCAAAGGAAATAATGCCATTGTGACATTGGGTTATGCACTTAATCCAGATGGTACGATGAATCAGATCTTGATTGATCGTTTAAATAAAACCCTTGAAGTCGCAAAACAGTTACCTGATGCAATGATTGTTGTGACAGGTGGTGTGCCGAAAGCACATCAAACCGAAGGTAAATTAATGGCGGATTGGCTAGTTAAACAAGGTATTCCCGCAGAGCGAATTTTCCAAGACAATTATGCACGCTCAACGGTGGAGAATGCGTTATTTAGCCGTTATGCATTAACTAAACACCGAATTAAAACAGCGGTGATTATTAGCTCTGGTAGTCATGTTCGTCGTGCTGATGTTATTTTTACGGTTGCGAGTTGGCAAAGTGGCCCCAGTGATATCACTTATTTAACGGTTGTAGCCCCCGATAAGCCATTAGCTGAATTACAAAAAACATCAAAATCTGATTTACAAGGTATTTATCGCGATGGCTTAAAAGCATTGGGATTATGGAGCTTCCGTAGTTATCCATTAGAAGAGCGTTGATAGACCCTTTGAATATTATTTTGCTACTAAAACTCCACAAGAAAACCAAAAGATTGTGGAGTTTTTTTATTATTCTAAGTGATCAAATTCATACACCAATAAATCCTTATTGAATTGATAACAATTATCATTACTATAAGTTCTTACCTAAATTATAATGAGAAAATACAGTGAGAACTCCTCTAATGATCTGCGCATTGATGGCCTCTTTTTCTAGTTTCGCCAATTGCTTATCAATAACAGAAAATAAAGAAATAACAGGCCAGTTTAATCACGATAAAGCACTCTGTTTTTCTACACATTTACAGAGCCAGCGTTATGCTGAGTTAGATGTTAAAGGTATACAAAATCTACAATTAGCAAACCAAGATGGCACTCATATTCGTCGCTTATTAAAAGATGTGCCCGTTGATGGACAACAACAAAAGATACGCTTCCTATTACCTGAAACGGCAAATTATCAGTTTATTGCCCAAGGAGAAGTTGGGGTACAGTGGCATATCACACTGAAAACATACCCTTATCAGCCTTTAGATAAAGATGTGGGTATAGCATTAACTAGCCCTAGATTGCAAATGCTGGCACAAGATCTCACCGCCAGCAATATACAGTTATTCTGGCAACAGATACAGCAAGAGGGAACTCCCCTTGTTGAACCTTACGATAATCATAACAAGCGTGTGACTTTTTTATGGCAAGGTGCGCAATCTAATGTATATCTATTGGGATCGCCTGCAGGTGATCATGATCCGTTAACGCGTTTAGCCAATAGCGATATTTGGTATCGTAGTTATATCGTGCCTAACGATACATTAATGCAATATAAATTAGCACCAGATGTGCCAGTCATTGAAAATGCGACAGCTGCACAGCAGCGCCGTGCTATTTTAACGACGGCACAGGCCGATCCTTTTAATCTTCACCCTTCACCAAGTAAAGCGGACGATCGTTATAATTACTTTTCATTGCTGTCACTTGATTATCCCCGTGAATGCCAGTTGCCAGATATCTTAGATAGGGCAATGAATGGCAATACATCAATCAGTCGTTTTCATAGTGAAATTTTAAATAATGATCGAGAGATTGCGCTTTATTTACCCGCACAGAAAATGACGACACCGCGGCTATTGGTGCTATTTGATGGACAAATTTATCGCCAACAATATGGCATAGACCGGTTTTTTGATAAGTTGATTGAAGAGGGGAAATTACCTCCTATTGCTATCTTATTTGTCGATAGTATTGATAGTGATCGTCGTAGTGTTGAATTACCACCTAATCCTGATTTTCACCGCTTTTTAGCGGATGAACTTTTGGTTTGGTTAGAGCAAGAGAAAGGCCTGCAAGTAGCCGCTAAGGAAACTATAGTCTCAGGCTCAAGCTATGGGGGATTAGCCTCTGCATGGGTGGCATTTAACCGTCCTGATCGCTTTGGGAAAGTGCTTAGTATGTCAGGCTCTTATTGGTGGGCGCCAGAAAACGAAGCCCCAGAATGGTTAATTCGCCAATATCAACAGGCGGATAAAAAACCATTACAGTTTTTCTTAGAAGCTGGGTTATTTGAGTCTCGCGAAGGCGCTGGAGGAATATTAAATAATAATCGCCAATTAAAGCAGGTTTTACAGCAAAGGGGCTATCCTGTGCAATCGCTCGAGATGGCGAGCGGGCATGATTATATCTCTTGGTGTGAGGCGCTTTATATCGGCACTAAAGCGTTAACTAACGATTAATTATTCATCTTTTTTATCTTAAAGGGATGTGAGTGGTGGTGAACTACACATCCTTTTTCTTTAGGCTAATTTGTCATTTATTTGCCATAAAGCTGTCATCTAAATCGCTTTTTTCTTTCATCTGTTTGTCATTTTACTCTCGTAAGCTCTTTGTGACTTAAAACATAAACCCAAAATTCTTTATTTTTTTGCGTGCAAGGAAAAAGCTATGTCTCTACGTTATCAACGTTCTGCGTTATCTGTAGTCGTCGCAACACTCTTTACAAGCGTGAGTTTCTCTTCTTTTGCAGCCCCCGTCACTGCCGATACTATTTTGGCGCAAGATCGCGCAGCAAAAGGTAATATTACGGAATTTGGTGGTGCTCGTCGTATAACCTCAGATCAAACTGAAGCATTAAAAGCAGCACTTAATAATCATCAAGCTAAAAATGTGATCCTATTTATCGGTGATGGGATGGGGGATTCTGAGATAACGGTAGCACGTAACTATGCCGAAGGGGCTGGTGGCTTCTTTAAAGGGATTGATGCGTTACCGATGACCGGCCAATATACTCATTATTCTTTAGATAGAAAAACACAAAAACCTAATTATGTAACAGATTCGGCCGCATCAGCAACAGCATGGGCTTCAGGGGTTAAAACCTATAATGGGGCATTAGGGATTGATGTGTTTGGTAAAGATCACCAAACGATTTTGGAATTAGCAAAAGCGAATGGTAAAGCGACGGGGAATGTCACTACCTCTGAAATTCAAGATGCAACACCGGCTGCGCTATTTTCACATGTTACCGGGCGTAAGTGTTATGGGCCTGTAGAAACGTTAGCAAAATGCTCAACGAATGCGCTAGAAAATGGCGGTAGAGGTTCAATCTCTGAGCAATTGTTAGTGACTCGTGCCGATATTACACTGGGAGGAGGCGCGAAAAGTTTTGCTCAAACAGCAACGGCCGGTGAATATAAAGGGAAAACGCTCGAGCAACAAGCGATAGAGCGTGGCTATCAAATTGTGAAAGATGCTAAATCGTTAGAGGCGATTACGCTAGCAAATCAAGATAAACCTGTGTTAGGTCTATTTCATGACGGTAATATGGCCGTCGCTTGGGAAGGGCCAAAAGCCACTTATCAAGGTAATTTAAAGAATCCTCCTTTAGAGTGTAAACCGAATTCAAAATTAGACCCGAATGCACCAACATTAGCGCAAATGACCAAAAAAGCGATTGATTTGCTGAAAACGAATGAAAATGGTTTCTTCTTACAAGTCGAAAGCGCCTCCATTGATAAACAAGATCATAATGCTAATCCTTGTGGTCAAATTGGTGAAACGGTGGCATTAGATGAAGCGGTACAAATTGGTTTAGATTTCGCTAAACAAAATGGTGATACGCTTATTATAGTGACCGCAGATCACGCTCACTCTAGTCAAATTATTGAAGCTGATGTGAAATCAAGCGGCTTAACACAAGCATTGATTACCAAAGATGGCGCTGTCATGGTGGTGAATTATGGTAACTCAGAAACGGATTCACAAGAGCATACAGGCGCGCAATTACGCGTTGCCGCTTATGGTCCACATGCTGCTAATGTCGTAGGGTTAACAGACCAAACAGATCTTTTCTTTACTATGCGCGATGCGATGGGATTGAAATAACCTTGATAAGGTGACTGAATTGTAGTCTGTCTGAAATGTAGTTGAATTGTCTTACTAAAATTGTTGTATTTTCACGCGACTTAGAGAGATACCCTCAAGTCGCGTTTTTTTCTATGATTTCTTTACAAAAAATAAGAAAACGATAATAAATCAAGACGTTATTTACAGTCTAATTTTGAAAGTTACTTTTTGTTTGCTATAATTAACAGAATTTACAATGATATTCTTATACTATTCTTAACTTCTCCATTGATTATTGCACTTAAGTCGCAATATCTTTTTGCCTAATAACGTCGTTTTGATTAGGGCGTTATCTATAAAAATCATTTTTCAGATATGGTTATCTGCGTAGGATCTCTCTCTTTTTTATGGCATTGAAGGAGAAATGAGCCAATAAACAACGATAAAAAATAAGGTGACTAATTTCTATGCTAACACTGCTTCATTTACTCTCATCCGTGGCACTTTTAGTCTGGGGAACACATATTGTTCGCACCGGTATTATGCGTGTGTTCGGCTCTGATTTACGCCGAATTTTAGGTAAAAGTATTAATAAAAAATCGAATGCTTTTCTTGCAGGTGTCGGTGTTACTGCCTTAGTACAAAGTAGTAATGCTACGGCATTGCTAGTGATTTCATTCGTCACTCAAGGTCTTATTTCTATTACACCCGCTTTGGTGATTATGTTAGGGGCTGATGTGGGTACAGCGCTAATGGCGCGAGTGCTGACATTCGATCTTTCGTGGTTATCACCGTTACTGATTTTACTGGGTGTCATGACTTTTTTAAGTCGTAAAAAAGAGCGTATCGGGCAACTGGGTAGAGTGGGAATAGGCCTTGGTTTAATTATCTTAGCATTACAACTGATTGTGACTTCTGCTGAGCCGATAACCCATGCCAGTGCAGTACAAGCTATTTTTACCTCTTTGAGCGGGGATACGATTTTAGCACTACTGGTCGGCGCTATTTTTGCGATGGTTAGTTATTCAAGCTTAGCGGCGGTATTACTTACCGCAACATTAAGTGCAACAGGCTTTATGCCTTTATATATTAGTTTATGTATTGTTATTGGTTCTAATATTGGTAGTGGATTGTTGGCATTAATCAGTAGTCGTGGTCAAAGTATTAGTTCACGTCAAGTCGTCATAGGGAGTCTGTTTTTTAAATTAATTGGCGCCTTGCTGGTATTGCCGTGGATCACCCTAATTGCGACAAAAATCCAACAATATGATTTTTCCCCTGCGGAAGTGATTATCTATTTTCATGTGATTTATAACTTAGTGCGCTGTGTGTTGATGTTGCCGTTTGTGGGGCCAATGGCGAAATTATGTCAAAAATTAGTGCCGGAATTACCCGTTACTGGAACAGAAGTTGCACCTCGTTATTTAGATCCATCCGCCGTTGATACTCCCTCTTTAGCTATTGCTAATGCAGTCAGAGAGACATTACGGTTAGGGGATGTGGTTGAACAGATGTTGCAACGTTTTCAAGCCTTAATGGAAGGGGATCGTCTGCAAAAAAGGGAGATTAGCCAGCTAGAAGAGGAAGTGGAATTGCTCCATAGCAGTATTAAATTGTATATGGCACAAATTCAGCAGCATGATCTTGGTACTGAAGACTCTCGTCGCTGGGCAGAAATTATTGATACCGCGATGAATTTGCAACAATCTTCCGCTATCATAGCGCGTATGTCTGGTGAGGTGGTGAATAAAAGTTTAGATCATCACTTAAATTTATCGGAGGAAGGACGTCGTGAATTACAGACACTCCTTGAGCGTCTGCAAAGTAATCTGAATCTGGCGATGTCGGTGTTTGTTTCCGGCAATATGGAGCATGCGCGTAAATTACGCCGAGCAAAACATCGATTCCGTTTACTCAACCAACGTTACTCGTTTGCTCATGTAGAACGTCTTCATTTGCATAATATGCAAAGTATTGAAACCAGTTCGCTGCATACCAGTTTGTTGGGTGATATGAAACGGTTGAACTCCTTATTCTGTGCAGTGGCTTACCACGCATTAGAGCGGAGCGGATCTTCTTCAGAACAGGTTAATCTTCAACAATGAAAAAAAATATTCGTCTATTAACACATAATGAAATCCCTCGCGTTTGGGAAATTGATAGAACAGAACTGATTGAAAGGCTATATGTTTTACAACAAGGGCAATTGGTGTTATCTGAACAGCGTTTTGATATGAAAGGCTGGCCTGAAGGTGAGGCAGAACATTATACCCCTGTTTTACTTGAAAGTGCTGAGCGCGGTGCCCCTTTTTGGGGAGTCTTTGAAGATGACAAGTTAGTCGCTGCTGCCAGTGTTGATCCACAGTGGCGAGGCCAAGATAACACCTTGTTACAGCTCTCTTTCTTACATATTAGCCACCAGCAGCGTGGGCAAGGATTAGCCCGTATATTGTTTGATTATTGTGTGGAATATGCGAAGCAAAAAGGGGCTAGCGGATTATATATATCCTCAACGCCTTCTGAAAATAGTGTTAATTTTTATCAGCATATGGGCTGTCGTTTAATTGATGTGCCTGATACTGAGCTTTATGAAAGAGAGCCTGAAGATATTCATTTAGTGCTTAATTTTAATAAAGAAGATTAATCACTTATTTTACATCATCATTTGATGACTCTAAAATGCTTTATCGTTGGCAGCGGTAAAGCGTTTTTTGTTTAACCTCTTTAAAATTAAGGGTATGGCTACTTTTTTTTCTTGATAGACATTGAGTTAACCAATGTGTTATATAATAATGAAAATCATTATCATTAACAGGTGGTGGCTCTCATGGCTAAATCAACACGTATCTCCTCTGTCTCTTCTTGGACATCTCGTATTAGTTTATGGGAAATGTTGGCCGTTGCTTCGTTATTTACTGTGATCACCCACTCTATTGCAGGAACAGCAGCATTTACATTGGTTCTTGTTATTTCTATGTTGCTATCTACCATTATGTTATTTCATAAGAAATTACAAATGTGGGTGATGATCCCCGCCGGCGTTGTGATCACCTATAGCTTAATGACCTTTTTTTTAACCTATCATGGGTAGATAACCGTAAATAAAGGCACGATAACCTGCTGATAATAAAAAGGAAGGAAGTAAATACAGAAGACCGCCAGTAGTTGAAAAATCAATTACTGGCGGTTTTTATAATAGTGCTAGTGATTACTATTTCTTGGTTGCTTGGTAAACTTTGAATTTACCTGTTGATGCAAGCACTTCATGAGAGCCAAACACGTGATCAAGAATATCTTGATAAGGTAAGAAAGCATTGGCAACAATACGCAGTTTACCGCCTTTTTTCAAAAAGTTAGGCGCGAGACGAATAATGTCTTCTGCAGCTTGATAGCTGGTACCTAAGCCATCATGGAAAGGAGGATTAGAGACTATCCAATCATAAGTTTCTTCTACCGCAGAATAGACATTGCTTGCAATAACCCGTCCTTCTAATTCATTAACATTTAACGTGGCAATACTGGATGAAATAGCGGCTGCATTGACGTCACAGAGTGTGAGTTTTAACATCGGGTTTTTCTTGCCTAATACCGTGGCAATCACCCCACAACCACAGGCCATATCCAGTAAGTCACCTACCATTGCATCATCAAATGTAGAGAGTAATAATCGGCTGCCTTCATCTAATGCGGTTTGACTAAAAACACCGGGTAATGCCATCACCGTTAAATCGTCATAACGATAAGTTTGCCACCAGTTATTTCGATCAAAGAGTGTTTGATAGGTTAGTGAACCAAAAAAGAGGCTACAACGACGTGCTGAATCTATTTTTTTTAGCTTTGCTATACCATTCATTAATTCCGTAGCACTTTTTACACCACTACGGTTTTCGCCGACGATGAAGATTTCAGTATCGACAGATAAACTTGCACATAAGCTACGTAACTGAAAAGTTGCTTCATTCTTATTTTTAGGCCAAAAATAAATCAAAGTGTCGCAATATTTTACGAATGATTGATCTGCCGCTAAACCAAAAAATGCATTATCACCCATGGATTTGAGTAGCGGTAGCCACTGGTGATATTGATTTGTATAGGCTCTAACACTTTTGGCCTGAATTTGTAATGCTAGCGTGTCTTGAAGATCACCTGCTATGAGTACGTGCCTGTCTGCGAAATGATCTAGATGACGAAGAATAACTTCGCTGGCAGGGGACAATGAGGACATTATGATTATTACTCCTTAAAAAACATAAAACGCATGATATCAGATATAAAGAAACTGACGCTATTTATTGGCGTAGTTTATGCCCTCTGATACTATGTACCGTTGTTCTACACTTGATAGGTAAATATCATGAGCCGTAAAGACAGAATGTTAGCCCAACTTGGAATTCGTCAATGGGTACTTCGTAAGCCTGCTGTATTAAAAGGCGAACATTCTGTGCAATTTCCGGATACCACTCGTTTACTTATCATTACTGATGATGTTGTTGATCTAAATAACGGGCTTTTCTCTGATATTTTTAGCACTATGGGAATAGATAAAAGTGAAATCTATTGTATTACCTCAGAGGATGTGAGCCTGCTCACAGGATCATTTACACCAGCCTGTTGGCTATTAGGTACTGATATCACTCTACCTGCTCAATATACTTCTCTGAGAAGCCCTTCATTACATCAATTATATTTTGATGCCAATGCAAAACGCGATCTTTGGAAACAAATCTATCAACATGAAGACCATTTCCCCATTAAACCCTGCTGATTTACCTTTAGCATGGGAAATTGAAAAACTAAGTCATTCATTCCCTTGGAGCGAAGAAACATTCTATAGTAACCAAGGTGATCATTATTTTAATCTAAAAATTTGCATTGATAATATTATGGTAGGTTTTGCTATTACGCAATTAATATTAGATGAAGCAACGCTTTTTAATATCGCGATACATCCTGATTATCAAGGTAAAGGCTATGGAAAAGCATTGTTATTAGAACTTATTGATAATATTGAAAGAAAAGATATTGCTACATTATGGCTTGAGGTAAGAGAATCCAATCAAAAAGCATCTAATCTCTATGAATCTATAGGATTTAATTCAGTATCTGTACGTAAGAATTATTATCCAACAGCAACGGGAAAAGAAGATGCGATAATCATGGCTTATCCAATTAAATTCTAATTAAATACTTATTTAAGTTAAATTAAAGACGTCTTCTATTAGGCGTCTTTTTTTATTTTATGTGAAGTGAGTAGACTTTTATTCTTTTATTTAAATTTTACCTAATGGATATTTTGGTAAATAATTTTACTTTAGTTACAAGGGGTATTTAGTAAAACATATTGTGAGAATAATAAAGACAATATGAAGGGCGTTAAAATAAGTAAAACGCATGTTTACTTTAGTTCTTAAATTTATCGTTAGTTTATAAAAAGCCTATTAAGATAGGAAAATACATTAGTATTGTACATTTATTTGTTTATAAACTAGAAAATCGCTACTGGTATCTATAAGTGAATCCCATCAAGTTGAGCTAACAATTACCTCTGCGGATGGGGCTTGATATTTTATTACTGAGTTAATAGCTGGATTGGTTCTAACAAAAAAACGCACCAAAGTATCACAGATGTTACTCGCATATCGAATTAGGTAAGCCTTCTCAGTTTTAGTTGAATTAGTTTAAAAAATATCAATTACACGGCGAATTTCGCCGTAAAATCCTAAAAAGATAAACTAGAGAAAGGAGGAACGCAATGGTTAGTCATTCCCAGCGCGAAACAGTGAAAGAGTCATATAAGCAGTCTCTTAAAACTCTTTTACCTTATGGTGTCAATAATCATCGCGGTGGATTTTTGAAGATCATTGACACAAGGAAGAACAACTCTCAGTAGAAAAGCGTGACGATTGGCTCTCATATCCCTTCGAGGAATACAGTGTCGATAATGCTACCGTGAGAGAAATCGATGAAGTCATCAATGTGCCAAATATTGGACCTGTCGTGGTGACTAGTCATGAACAGGAAAGGTTTGTTGAATGGTTTTTTGACAGAGTGCCCAAGCATCCTTGGAAGGCTTTGGCTTCAAGGTTATTTAGCTCATCATTGACAAAAGCAATTTTGCCTGAAAAGGTAGCTCTTCATAAGAACCAAAAATATAGTAACAAAGCTGATATTTGGCTGCACAGTAACAGTGATTTGCATTTTGTAGTCGTTCAGTCAGGAGCAATGAAGACTTTGGTTACTGTTTTCAGACTAAATAAGTCTCTCAAAAAATCTCAAAATGAAATCAAGATGTGTGTCCGATAATCCAGTAACAAGAGAATAAATGAAAAGTAGACTGAAAAACCTATATAAATATCTTATTGAGAACAGGAAACATGAAGTCAATGGATGGCACAAAGCCTATCGTGACTTTTACAGTCAGGTCGCTCAAATTCGTGAGCGAATCACATCTGGAGAAGGCTTGTCTCAAAATGATGAAGCTTTTCTGAAGCAGTTAATCTATGAGAAGAGCAACGGTATCGCTTCTCGCGGACAGTCTGTGTTGAGCAATGACAATTTCCAGTCATTCATTAAAAACAAGAATTTCATATCCGCATTAGAAAAATTTATATTGATTCCAAACAGTGAAAACTTCACGATTTTTTCTGATACGTGGTCTAACCAAGGTAAATCCAACAACCCTGTTCTCGTTAATCGAGTGGCTGCAGCTTGTACACTCGAAGTCTCCACAACGGTTGACTCCGGTAAATTCAATCAGATTTTTAATTGGCTTATACGTGAAGGAATAATTCCAGTATACCCAACAGAAGAAAATCAAAGTTGGTTTGCTAAAAACATTTTTCTATTAAAAAGCATCAAAAGCGAGTTTGATAATGAGCTTCGGGAAGGTAAAACTGATGAGTTTTATCTTAGTCAGTTTGTTTGGGTGCTTTACGAGAATTTGTCAAACCCATTCAGTTTAAAGAAGCAGATTATTAAATACGGGGCACCGGGGACAGGGAAAACTTATCAAGCACGCCTGCAAACTTCGCTCATGTTTGACATCTGGAAAGAGGAATTTACTTCCAATAGCCGTCTCACACATGCAAGTCAGATTGAGTTGGTTCAATTTCATCCTTCTTTCAGCTATGAAGACTTTATGGAAGGGCTACGTCCGGTTTTGGGCAGTGATGGGAACTCCCAATTAAGGTTGCAAAATGGTGTTTTTAAAGAGTTTTGTCGAAGCGCTGGTAAGTGGGAAATCGATGTATATGGGCTTGGACTTGCTCAGAAGTGGGAGTCTCTTACTATCAAAGAACTTCTCCCGTTTAGAGAAAAGTTATCAGGTGAGCATTGGCGGGATGTTTTCGAAATATCAGATACATCCAAGCTTGTATCGGAAGCAGTACCACCATTTTTCTTTATAATTGATGAGGTAAACCGGGCTGAGTTGTCTCGCGTTTTTGGTGAGTTAATGTACTGTCTGGAATACCGAGGCACTAGAGGTTGCGTTAAAACCCAATATGCCAATCTGAACAATGAACATACTGGTATGCTTAAGGACGCTAAAGGGTATTTGTTCTTCATTCCAACAAACATCTATCTTATTGGAACGATGAACACGATAGACAGAAGTGTCGAAAGTTTTGACTTCGCTTTACGTCGAAGATTCCGTTGGGAAGAAGTGGTGCCTGATATGGCGCTATTGAAATACCATTTGAACCAATTTTGCAAAGCTTGGCTGCCCCTGGTGGATAACCTTGAACGCTTGAATGAATTGATAGCTAAAGAGCCTTTGCTTGGTAATGATTACCAAATTGGTCATGCCTATTTGATGGATTTGAAGTATGCAACCAGCCTTACAGTTTCGGAGGTACGAGAGCGTGTATGGGATGATTGTATTCGTCCGTTATTACAGGAGTATCTTCGTGGAACGGGTAAGGAGACTGAACTGATTAGCTCCTTCGGAAAGGCGTTTGGGGTTTAAACAGTGTGGCTTTTCGATATCATTAAGAACGGCACACTGGTCGATAACCAGTCCTATTTTGTCAGCGAAGGCATTTTGAAAAATAGACGTTTAGGAAAGTCGATAACCCTTAGAACCAAATCAAAAGGGCAGTGGACCTATCCTCATAACGACGAGTCTGCAATTTGGCACTTTTTGAATTCGGTATCTCGTGATGTCGAAAAAACGCTGAATGATAATATTTCCGATGCTTTAATACTCTTCAATGATGAAGATTACGAACACAATACAGATGGCGGTTTCATCGATGTCTCTGGTACGGATGCCAGAAATTTTAATCTCGACACGGGCAATTTAATCGGATTTGTTAAGCGAGGAGATTACTCTCTGAAGATCAGCTCACGTTTTGGTGATGCTTTCCTTCAATACATCATTGCAGATGCCGATGGATTTCTCGAATTAGAAAACATTGGAGGAGAAAGTCACGCAGACGGTTACGAATGGCTTTTAGCATATCTATGGAACATTAAGTTTAAGAGAGCCTACCGCTTGGGCTTGCCAAAGACTTATATTACAAGAAATGATCGTATTTCCCGCGTAAGGGGAACTATAAATGCTACAGATTATTTTCAGAATAAATCATCTGGAAAATATTTATGCTCGTACCGAGAGCACAGCTACGATAGCCCTGCAACTTCACTTTTTATAAAAGCTTATGAAGCAGTTGCACATTACTCATTTTGTCACCAAACACGAAATATCTATAGCGCATTTCTGACTGCCAATCAGGGGATAAAAAGGTCACAGCAAGAAATTTTGAGGACTTCTCATTTCACCAATCCTTTCTACAATGATTATAACGTGCTCATTGACTTATCTAAGCAAGTTATTGGCCGGAAGGGCTCTGATTTTGATTCGCAGCAGGATTCGAGTGCTTTCTTTTTCGATATTTCGATGTTGTTTGAATATTTCATTCGTAAGCTCATCAAGCGAGATGGGTTACGCCTGCTAGGTAAGTTCGAGCTATGTCAGGAAATAGCATCTGGTGCGCTCAGCGGTTATATGAGAAAACTTGAACCTGATCTTGTTATAGAAATCGATGAGAGATTATTCGTATTTGATGTGAAGTATAAAGCATTTGATTCACAATTTGGGGTGAAGCGTGAAGATCTTTTTCAGCTACATACTTACATAGGGCAGTATGGAAATATTGCCGCAATCAAGGGGTGTGGATTTATTTACCCTATATCAGAAGAACGATGGGCTTCACTTAACCTTGAAAAAACACAGGGGGTGATTTCAGATATTATTCACCAGCAAGGGCAAGAGATACCGTTCCATGTGCTTTTTCTAAAAATTCCTGAAGATACTTATATTGATTTTAATAGGAAAATGAAAGAGCAGTGTAGTATTTTCATTGATGCCCTTTATTCTAAGGTTCTTAATCAGTGACGTTTTTTTGTGGAAAAAGGCCATTGATCAACGAAATGTCATTGCTTTGACGTCGAGATTGACTTGGGAGTCGGTAATGTAGAAGTCGTGCCTGATATCAAGGGAAGAATTCCTCTCATTAACTGGGTTCAGGCCGGTGATTGGACTGAAATAGCGAAGGAATTTGCCTATGAAGATGCTGAAGAGTGGCGTGAAGTCACAGGGAAAGCATGAGGGTGGTTTCGCACTTCGCGTAAAAGGCGACAGTATGGAAAATCCAAGCGGAAAAAAATCATACCCGAGGGGGCTGTGATCGTTGTTGATCCTGAGTTATCTTATTCTTCAGATTTATTGGTTGTTGCGCGTTTGGATGATTCGAAAGAAGCAACCTTTAAGCAGTTAGTCATTGACGATGAACAGAAATACCTAAAGCCTCTGGACTCCCAATATTCAGCAACAGCGATCAACGACAACGGCACCATCATTGGTGTGGCACGATAAGCTATTATCGATTTTTTGTAGCAAAGAAATTTGTGGCCTAGCCTCGGTTGTTCATCAGCTAAAAAAACAACGATTGCAAACAACGACAGCAGAGCATTGGCACAATGCTGAGAATAAATAGATAACCATTGATTGTTTATAAAGCCAAGATAGGCGAAAATAAGCGCCAACTAAGATTAACTTACGGGTGAATGTGCTTTATAGTCACTTAATAAGTCGTTATAGAAATATCTCAGTGCAGTGCATTCACTTGTTTATCAACTAGAAGATCACTATTGATGTCTAATCCTATTTTTCAGCAAGAAGTTGCTCGCCGTAGAACTTTTGCCATTATTTCCCACCCCGATGCGGGTAAAACAACCATCACTGAAAAAGTGTTGTTATTCGGACAAGCTATCCAACGTGCAGGAACAGTAAAAGGGCGTGGCTCAAATCAGCATGCTAAATCAGACTGGATGGAAATGGAAAAACAACGTGGTATCTCCATTACCACTTCTGTTATGCAGTTTCCTTACGCTGATTGTCTAGTTAACTTACTTGATACCCCAGGGCACGAAGACTTCTCTGAAGATACTTATCGTACTTTAACTGCCGTTGACTGTTGTTTAATGGTCATTGACTCTTCAAAAGGGGTCGAAGATCGTACCCGTAAATTAATGGAAGTGACTCGATTACGTGATACGCCAATTTTGACCTTTATGAATAAATTGGATCGTGATATTCGTGATCCGATGGAATTAATGGACGAAGTTGAAACTGAGCTAAAAATTGCCTGTAGTCCTGTTACTTGGCCGATTGGCTGTGGAAAACTGTTTAAAGGGGTTTACCATATCTTAAGAGATGAAACCTATCTTTATCAAACAGGCCAAGGTCATACTATCCAAAACTCACGAGTGATCAAAGGGTTGGATAATCCTGAGTTAGATGAAGCGATTGGTGATGATTTAGCCGTTCAATTACGTGATGAGCTAGAGTTGGTGTTAGGTGCATCACATGAGTTTGATCATGAAGCTTTCTTAGCGGGTGAATTGACTCCGGTTTTCTTTGGTACCGCATTAGGTAACTTTGGTGTTAATCACATGCTTGATGGTTTGGTGAAGTGGGCGCCAGCGCCAATGCCTCGTCAAACTGATATGCGAGAAGTGACAGCGGCTGAAGAGACATTCACGGGTTTTGTTTTTAAAATTCAAGCTAATATGGATCCCAAACACCGCGACCGTGTTGCTTTTTTACGAGTGGTGTCAGGCATGTATGATAAAGGGATGAAACTGCACCAAGTACGTACGAAAAAAGATGTGGTGATTTCAGATGCATTGACCTTTATGGCAGGGGATCGTTCTCATGTTGAGCATGCTTATCCTGGTGATATTATTGGCCTGCATAATCACGGTACCATTCAAATTGGTGATACTTTTACTCAAGGTGAAATGTTAAAATTCACCGGTATTCCTAACTTCGCTCCGGAATTATTCCGCCGTATTCGTCTGCGTGATCCGCTAAAACAAAAACAATTGTTAAAAGGTCTGGTGCAATTATCTGAAGAAGGTGCGGTACAGGTGTTTAGACCCCTAGCTAATAATGATTTAATTGTTGGCGCAGTTGGGGTGCTACAGTTTGATGTCGTGGTTGCACGCTTAAAAGGTGAGTATAACGTTGAAGCCATTTATGAATCAGTGAATGTATCGACGGCTCGTTGGGTTGAATGTAGTAACGAAAAGAAACTCGAAGAATTTAAGCGTAAAAATGAGCAACATCTGGCATTAGATGGTGGTGATAACTTAACTTATATTGCACCAACGATGGTTAACTTAAATTTAACCCGTGAACGCTATCCTGATATTGAGTTCCATCAAACGCGTGAACACTAATTTTCTGTTATAAATCATATAAAAAGCCATATTTTTTATGGCTTTTTTCACAATGATGTATTGTAAAATCAACTCCAGTATCTGTTTAGGTTTACTCAATAATCTTATCTATACTATTTATATTCCGTCGATATTCTAATAAAAACTACCCTTTAATCAGCTATTACTCTTTCTATTCTCTGCTATCCTAATAATGATATTTTTATACTCATTGTATAAATAAAATAAAAACTTTTTACATATAAATGGCTATTTTTCAGATTAAAATTACAAAAAGTTATCTTTATTTACTATTTATTACTTTATTTGCTACTCATAACTTAGTAGTGTAACTGAAGTACTTGTTAATAATTTGATAAAAAATACACACATTTCCTGTCATGATTAATTTATGAGCAGGGGGAAGCAATGAATCAACAAAAAATAAAATTAGTATTAACGCTCGTCACGGGTATGACAGTGACAATGATAAGTACAGCAACTATTGCGGAGACATCGTGGTATAATGAAATTGATAAAACTACCAGTAATGTTAACAATGAATTAAGCGATACGGCAATATCGAAAAAAATCGAAGAAACACTATTACCTAACCCCTCCATTGACAGTGGATCACTTTCAATTCGTACTGAATTTGGTCATGTCACAGTTGCCGGCTTTGTTAAAAATGCAGAGCAGGAAAAACAAATCATTCAGATCATTGAAAAAATTGATGGTGTAAAAAGCGTTGAATCATCAGTGAATATTCAAGGCTAACTTAATAGCGACTTAATTTATTTTAATTAGTGATTAAAAAGAATGACCTTGAAAACAGGTGCGAGTATCCTTATAAGGTTGTATTAAGGAGACTCTATGGGGAAGTATATACCGGTTACATTAAATAATATTACTGCACTTGAATTTCAATCATCCTTACCACAAGGCAAAGTTGCATTAGTTTGCGAAGGCGGTGGACAGCGAGGCATCTTTACTGCTGGTGTTCTTGATGAATTTATGCGCTCTCAATTTGATCCTTTTGATCTACTCCTAGGGGTATCCGCGGGGGCGCAAAACTTATCTGCTTTTGCTTGTGGACAAAGGGGTTACGCCCGCAGAGTCATTAACCGTTATACCACCAATAACCAATTCTTTAATCCGATTCGTTTTGTTCGTGGGGGAAATTTACTCGATCTTGACTGGTATATAGAAACCACTTCGAAAGAAATGCCTTTAAATATGCCTAAAGCATTACGTCGTTTCGATAGTGGTCGCGAGTTTTATATGGTGGCAAGTCGCTCCGACAATTTTAAGGCAAATTATTTTCAACCAGAAAAAAGCACATGGCTTGATATTGTGAAAGCCTCCAGTGCGATCCCCGCGTTTTATCGCAATGGTGTTTTATTTCAAGATGTTGTTTACCATGATGGCGGTATTAGTGATGCGATCCCGGTAAAAGAGGCTTATCGTCGTGGTTGTCGTACAATTGTCGTTATACGAACCGTACCGTCTGAATATCAATATACCACCGAGTGGGTGGATAAAATGGGAAAATGGTTTGAGAATGGCCGTTTTCAACGCTTTCTCAATATGGCTCAAGTCCATATTGAAACTTATACTGACACACTAAGATTTATCCAATCTCCACCTGAAGATGCCGTTATCATTGAAATATATCCACCAACAACACTACAATCTAGTGCATTAGGAAGCCGTTTAAGTGCATTAAATCATGATTATCATGTTGGTAGACGCTGTGGGCGCTATTTTCTAGCCACTATTGGTCAACACTTCTCTAAGAAAAAATTTCAGCAACACGATAAAAAAATATTTAGCCTATTTGAAAATGAAGCAAAAGCAGATAAAGCGGAAGATGCCGAAATCATTCAAAAAGGAACTCGGAGTGTGCACCCTGAAGTAAGGAGTGTTCAAGAATGAGTCGATTTATTGATACGCATTGTCATTTTGATTTTCCCGTCTTTTATCACGACCTTGAGAATAGCCTTGCTTTAGCACAACAGGCTCAGGTAAAAAAAATTATTATTCCTGCGGTTGCTCAGTGGAATTGGGACGCGGTAACGGAATTGTCTCGTTATAACAATGCACTATATTGTGCACTAGGTTTGCATCCTTTATATATTGAAGCGCATACAGAGCAGCACTTGATTGAACTTAAAACACGCCTAAAAACGACGCCACGTTGTGTTGCAATGGGGGAGATGGGTTTGGATAACTATATGACAAATCCACATCCGGAAAAACAGCAACAATTTTTAATAGCACAACTTAAATTGGCGATAGAATTTGATTTACCAGTGATCCTTCATTCACGTAAAACTCATGATAACCTAAGTGCTATTTTGCGCCGTTATTCAGTTCCTCGTAAAGGTGTGATCCATGGTTTTTCCGGCAGTCTGCAACAAGCAGAACGTTTTGTTCAACAAGGCTATTTCATTGGGGTAGGGGGCACTATCACTTATCCACGTGCACAAAAAACACGTCGTGCAATTGCCTCTCTACCCTTAGAGCGCTTGTTATTAGAAACGGATGCGCCTGATATGCCTGTAAGTGGTTTTCAAGGCGAGCCTAACCGCCCTGAGCGAATTCTCGCTGTTTTTTCTTCTCTTTGTGAATTGCGTCAAGAGTCAGCAGAGGTTATTGCAAACCAACTTTACCTAAATAGTCTACAATTATTTCAGTTAACAGATGATGCCTAGTTTTAAGTAAATTAGTAATTATTCTGCCATTCGTATTACCGTTTTTTATTAAACTGCTAACCACTTTTCCAAATGAACTTTATCCATTAAGTGCGTTTTTTGCTTTTTAGTGTGATTTAGATCTCATTTGTGACTTTTATGTTACTTTTTTAAGATGCTAATTGTGATGGATATAGAGGGTTCTTTTCTGGGACTAGGTATAATTATCTGGCAAAAAAAGAGTCAATAAACTTAGTAACAAGCTTATTGATAATCCATTAAATTTTTATATGAACAGGGATCCTTCAATGCACCTCATTATGAGCTTGGTCGGAATGGCCACATTGATATTGATAGCCATTCTTTTCTCCAGCAACCGACGTGCAATAAAATTACGCACGGTCGGTGGCGCATTCCTTATTCAAATTGGTTTAGGCGCATTTGTACTTTATTCAGAAAGTGGCCGTAAAGTGTTATTGGCTATTTCTGATGCCGTTAAAAATGTCATCGATTATGGTGAAAACGGCATGAGCTTCCTTTTTGCTGGCTTAGTTTCCGACAAAATGTTTGAGCTATTTGGCAGCGGTGGCTTTGTTTTTGCTTTGCGTGTTTTACCTGTTATTGTGTTCTTCTCTTCATTGATAGCAGTACTTTATTACTTAGGTATCATGCAATTTGTCATCAAGATTTTAGGTGGCGGATTACAAAAAGTATTAGGCACTTCTCGTACTGAATCAATGTCTGCAACAGCCAATATCTTCGTTGGACAAACAGAAGCACCACTGGTGGTTCGCCCCTATATTGCTAGAATGACAACCTCAGAACTTTTTGCGGTGATGTGTGGTGGATTAGCATCAGTGGCAGGTTCGGTACTGGCAGGTTATGCAAGTATGGGCGTGCCATTGGAGTATTTGATCACCGCTTCATTTATGGCAGCACCCGGTGGTTTACTCTTCGCAAAACTCTTGGTTCCTGAAACAGAAACACCCGATGATCAAAAAGATGCTTTTGATAACTTAAGTGATGAAGAAAAACCCGCTAATATTATTGATGCTGCGGCATCAGGGGCTTCTTCAGGATTACAACTTGCGTTAAACGTAGGTGCAATGCTACTCGCTTTTGTCGCATTAATTGCCTTAATTAATGGTATTCTTGGCGGAATTGGTGGCTGGTTCGGTTATGAAGACTTCTCGCTAGAATTAATCTTAGGCTGGGTATTTGCACCAATCGCCTTCTTAATTGGTGTGCCTTGGAGTGAGGCAACCATTGCTGGCTCTTTTATTGGTCAAAAACTGGTGATCAACGAATTCTATGCTTACTCGGAGTTTAGTAAATATCTGCAAGATGAATCACAATTAGCAGCAGCAGGCTTAATGGCCTTGTCTGAACAAACAAAAGTGATTATCTCTTTTGCGCTGTGTGGATTTGCTAACCTTTCCTCTGTTGCGGTATTACTGGGTGGTTTAGGGGGAATGGCACCAAACCGTCGTAAAGATGTCGCACGCTTAGGTATGAAAGCCGTTTTAGCGGGTACACTCTCTAACTTAATGAGTGCAACCATCGCCGGCTTCTTTTTTGCATTAACCGCAATGGCTGTGGTTGCTGCTTAAATAAGAAAGTATTTACAGAGCAGATAGGTAATTGCTTATCTGCTCTTTTTGTTTGTTTTCTGTTGTAATGTTAACTACCTTTATATATATGTGAGTTACTTCGCAACTTGTAGAGAAGTTAGCCAATTAATGAGTCATTTCATTAAAAGTAAAAGTTTTTACGTTATAAAGACGACTTACTGACTTTATTCGAGTAACATTAAACCAGAAAATAAAATTTTTGTGATTCTAATCACAATTTAATGTCTTTAGTTGCAAGTTTCATTTTATTATTGTGACAGAAAGCACATCTAATTGTTCTCTAGCGTGTTCAAATAAGATGTGCTGAAACTTCATGGAATGGCGAAAGCTCAATGACGGGTCGCCGAAGTGAGCATAGCGCGGTGAGAGGGAGCTCAGCTGTCGTTGTAGCACTTGTTACAACCACATCTTCAAGGAACCAAGTCCGCTCGCCAACAAAATTAATCGCTAACCTTAAAGCGTATGCCCATAGAGGGCTTGAGAAACATCGTTGGAGAGTTTTATGACAGATTTAACCGCTGCAGCGCGCCTTGCGCTGTCTTTGATGGATTTAACCACCTTAAATGATGACGACACTGATGAAAAAGTGACAAAACTATGTCATCAGGCGAAAAGCCCAGAAGGTAATACAGCCGCAATCTGTATCTACCCACGCTTTATTCCACTGGCTCGTAAAGTATTACGTGAACAGGGAACACCAGAAATTCGTATTGCAACCGTAACTAACTTCCCTCATGGTAATGATGATTTAGATATCGCATTAGCTGAAACTAATGCAGCATTAGCTTATGGTGCTGATGAGGTTGATGTTGTTTTTCCTTACCGCGCATTAATGGCAGGTAATGAACAAATCGGTTTTGATATCGTTAAAGCATGTAAAGACGCTTGCGCTAAAGCGGGTGCTTTACTGAAAGTTATTATTGAAACGGGTGAGTTGAAAGATGCTGCGCTCATTCGTAAAGCATCTGAAATCTCAATTAAAGCAGGTGCTGATTTTATCAAAACATCCACAGGTAAAGTGCCTGTTAATGCAACACTGGAAAGCGCTGAATTAATGCTTCAAGTGATCCACGATATGGGTGTTGGCAAAGAAGTTGGTTTTAAACCAGCGGGTGGGGTACGTACAGCTGAAGAAGCTGCGCAATACCTTGCATTAGCAAACCGTATTATGGGCGATAACTGGGTTGATGCTCGCCATTTCCGTTTTGGTGCATCAAGTCTGTTAGGTAATTTATTAGCCACACTCGGTCATGGCGAACAAAAATCGTCTAGTGGTTATTAATTCATTTATGAAGTATGCCTACCCTCCAATGGGTGGGCGTTATTAATGCTATAATACCAGGAGGTTGCAGTGTTTCTTGCCCAAGAAATTATTCGTAAAAAGCGTGATGGTCATCCTTTAACTGAAGAAGAGATCCGTTTTTTCATTAATGGCGTCAGAGATAATACTGTTTCTGAAGGTCAAATTGCAGCACTTGCAATGACAATTTATTTTCATGATATGACCATGCCTGAACGTGTGGCTTTGACATTAGCCATGCGTGATTCCGGTACTGTACTAAACTGGAAGAGTCTAAACTTAAATGGTCCTATTGTTGATAAACACTCAACAGGCGGTGTTGGCGATGTTACATCACTGATGTTAGGGCCAATGGTAGCTGCTTGTGGTGGTTATGTTCCGATGATTTCTGGTCGTGGATTAGGTCATACTGGTGGAACTCTTGATAAGCTTGAGGCTATTCCCGGCTTTGATATTTTCCCTGATGATGAAAAATTCCGCGATATTATTCGTCATGTTGGTGTAGCAATTATTGGGCAAACCAATTCATTAGCACCTGCTGATAAACGCTTTTACGCTACACGTGATATTACTGCTACCGTTGATTCAATTCCGCTTATCACTGCATCTATTTTAGGTAAAAAATTAGCTGAAGGTTTGGATGCATTAGTGATGGACGTTAAAGTTGGCTCAGGTGCCTTTATGCCAACATATCAGAAATCGGAAGAGCTAGCAGAATCAATTGTACAAGTAGCAAATGGCGCCGGATGCCAAACTACAGCACTACTGACTGATATGAATGAAGTATTAGCATCAAGTGCAGGTAATGCAGTAGAAGTCCGTGAAGCAGTACAATTCTTAACGGGTGAATACCGTAATCCACGCTTATTTGAAGTTACGATGGCACTGTGTGTAGAAATGTTAGTGTCAGGTCGTTTAGCTGACTCACGTCAACAAGCTCGCCAAAAACTGCAAGATGTGCTGGATAACGGTAAAGCAGCGGAAGTCTTTGCTCGTATGGTTGCAGCCCAAAATGGTCCTACAGATTTTGTTGAAAACTACAATAAATACCTGCCAACGGCGGTATTAAGTAAGCCTGTATTTGCTGAGAAAGCCGGTTTTGTCACAGAAATGGATACCCGAGCTTTAGGTATGTCAGTTGTGACTTTAGGCGGTGGTCGCCGTAAAGCAACTGATGCTATTGATTACAGTGTTGGATTAAGTGAAATCGCGGCACTAGGAACAGAAATCAATACAGATACACCACTCGCGATGATCCATGCCAATAGTGAAAAATCATGGCAAGAAGCTGCGGCAGAAGTCCGTAAAGCGATGGTAATTGGTGAGACAAAACGTGAAACGTCACCAATGGTGTATCGCCAAGTCAGCGAATAAGAACTCAATGATGATTTATAAGTGACATATCCGTGGTCTACGGAAAATGACACAGGAGAGAGAATTATGAAACGTGTACATATCATGGTATTAGATTCCTTTGGTATCGGTGCTGCTGGTGATGCGGAGAAATTCGGTGACCAAGGCGCAGACACTTTAGGACATATCGCACAAGCATTTGCAGAAGGTAAAGCGGATAAAGATGGTCGTAAAGGTCCTCTTCACCTACCTAATCTTTGCCGTTTAGGTTTAGGTAAAGCGGCTGAAGAATCAACAGGTAAATTCCCTGTTGGTTTAGACAAAGATGCGGAAATTATTGGTGCTTATGGCTACGCGAGTGAGATCTCTTCTGGTAAAGATACACCGTCAGGCCACTGGGAAATCGCGGGTGTCCCTGTATTATTTGATTGGGGATACTTTAAAGATTTGAAAAACTCTTTCCCTCAAGAGTTGCTAGACAACATTGTTAAACGTGCCAATTTGCCGGGTTATTTAGGTAACTGTCACGCTTCTGGTACGGTTATTCTGGATGAACTGGGTGAAGAGCATATGAAAACTGGGAAACCTATTTTCTATACTTCTGCTGACTCCGTTTTCCAAATTGCTTGTCATGAAGAGACCTTCGGTTTAGATAAATTATATGAGCTATGTGAAATTGCTCGTGATGAACTAAACAAAGGTGATTACAACATCGGTCGTGTCATTGCTCGTCCATTTATTGGCGACAAACCAGGTAATTTCTCACGTACAGGTAATCGTCATGATTTAGCTGTTGAGCCACCAGCACCAACTATGTTGAAAAAACTGGTTGATGAAAAACAAGGCCACGTTGTCTCTATCGGTAAAATTGCTGATATCTATGCAAATGTAGGTATTACTAAGAAAGTGAAAGCAACAGGTATTGATGCTCTGTTCGATGCAACGATTGAAGAGATGAAATTAGCAGGTGATAACACTATCGTTTTCACTAACTTTGTTGATTTCGACTCATCTTATGGTCACCGTCGTGATGTTGTCGGTTATGGTGAAGCACTCGAATTATTCGACCGTCGCTTACCTGAGCTGATGGAATTAGTGAAAGAAGATGATATTTTGATCTTAACCGCAGACCATGGTTGTGACCCAACTTGGCAAGGTTCAGATCACACCCGTGAACACATTCCGGTTCTGGTTTATGGGCCAAAAGTTAAACCAGGTTCATTAGGTCACCGTGAAACTTTTGCTGATATCGGACAAACTGTTGTGAAATACTTCGGTTTATCACCAGTAGAATACGGTAAAGCGATGTTTTAATTTTACTTCGGTAGGCATAGCAATATGTCTACCGAATTATATTTGAATAGTGAAAGATCAATATTAAAAGGAAGAATTATGGCTACCCCTCATATTAACGCAGAAATGGGCGATTTTGCTGATGTCGTTTTAATGCCGGGCGACCCGCTTCGTGCTAAATACATTGCTGAAACTTTTTTACAAGACGTACGTCAAGTAAATAATGTTCGTGGCATGTTAGGTTTTACTGGTACGTATAAAGGCCGTAAAATTTCTGTAATGGGCCACGGTATGGGTATTCCTTCCTGCTCAATTTATGCTAAAGAGCTAATTACTGATTTTGGTGTAAAAGTGATTATTCGCGTGGGTTCATGTGGTGCGGTATTACCAGATGTTGAATTACGTGATGTTGTGATCGGTATGGGAGCATGTACAGATTCTAAAGTTAACCGCTTACGCTTTAAAGACCAAGATTTTGCGGCTATTGCTGATTTTGAATTAGTACAAAATGCTGTCTCTGCTGCGAAAGCAAAAGATATTAAAGTTCGTGTGGGTAATATTTTCTCAGCGGATCTTTTCTACTCGCCTGATCCAGAAATGTTTGATGTGATGGAAAAATACGGCATCTTAGGTGTTGAAATGGAAGCAGCAGGTATTTATGGTGTAGCTGCGGAATATGGTGCACGTGCCCTGACAATTTGTACTGTTTCTGATCACATTAAGAAAGGTACACAAACAACCTCAGAAGAGCGCCAAACTACCTTTAATGAAATGATTGAAATTGCATTAGAATCTGTTCTGTTATTAGAAGACTAATTGATACATTTCGTTGCTTAAATTGAATTGAAACCCAATGTTGCATTGGGTTTTTTTATGTCTATTTTTCTTTTTATTCATTTGATTTTTAACTTTATTTAATATAATTAGGATTTTTACTAAGTATATTTATATAGAAAATAATCGGTGATTAACTTCACATCATTGAAACTGTTTTTACATGAGTGGTTAGCATTTTTGTAACATAAAGTGCAAATATAATAACGACTACAAGGATCCTCATGTGCTAACGATTATCGGATTACTCATTATTATTTCTATTGTGACATTACTAATGATGGGGAAAACAAGCCCAATTATTGCAATGTCGGTCATACCATTAATTGGTGCGCTTGTCGCAGGTTATTCATTTACTGAAATATCTACTTTTTTTGAATTAGGTATTAAAAAGGTGAGTAGTGTCGCAACGATGTTTTTATTTGCGATACTTTTTTTTAGCATAATGAAAGATCTGCATATTTTTAACCCTCTGATCCGTATGATGATCAGTATCACCCGTGGCAATGTCATTATAGTGTGTATTGTCACAGCGTTAGTCGCGGCTGTTGTACATTTAGATGGTTCGGGTGCGGCGACATTCTTAATTATTATTCCTGCTTTTTTACCGCTATATCGCCGTTTAGGTATGAGCCCTTATCTTATGTTGCTAATTATGTGCACCAGTATGGGGGTGATGAATATGGTACCTTGGGGAGGGCCTTTAGGTAGAGCCTCGGCTGTAACCGGTATTTCGGCTGCGGAATTGTGGCAAAAGATCATCCCAGTACAGATAATTGGTATTTTTGGCTCGATGCTTTTTGCCGCGGTTATGGGGGTGCGAGAAACCAAACGTATTGCTAAAGCAAAACTAAAAGGGACTACGCCTTATGAGCAAGATTCTTTATTAAGACAATTTGATGAAGATCAGCCAGAAACAGGAACAGAAAAACCACAAAAATTTTGGATCAACCTTCTGTTAATTATCGGCTCAATTACGTGTTTAGCCTTAGGATTATTTTCGGCACCTTATATTTTTATGGTTGCATTATCAGCCGCTCTAGTGATCAACTATCCTAAGCCAAAAGATCAAATAGCGATAATTAATCATCATGCTCCTCAAGCACTCTCTATGGTAGCAATTATTTTAGCGGCAGGTGCTTTTTTAGGCATCATGTCTAATGGGAAGATGCTGGAAGCTATTGCCCTTGATTTAGCAGCAGTATTACCTTCTCATTGGGTCGATAATTTGCATATTGTTGTAGGTATATTAGGTGTTCCCATGGATATCTTTACCAGCACTGATGCTTATTATTTTGCACTATTGCCTATTGTGCAGGAGGTCACTGCTAGTGGTGGTGTCCATGTTGCTGATGTTGTGTATGCTATGGCCATAGGTAATAATGCCGGAACCTTTGTAAGTCCATTCTCACCAGCCGCTTGGCTTGCTATGGGGCTTGCAGGCACTGATATGGGTAAACATTTACGTTACTCATTTGGTTGGATTTGGCTATTTAGCTTCTTTACCCTAGGTGTTGGCACATTATTGGGACTGTTTTAATTTTTGTACATTAAGGTCGAATTCTAATTAATAAAGCGGGAAGAAATACTGTTCCCGCTTTATGTATTAATCCCCATCTCAATTTGATTTTCCTACTCAATCTTCTATCAGCTATTTCAGCTGTATCATCATTATTATTAGTTTATTGGTAAAGTTCGTTATCATCGCTTACCAATACTATTTGACCTAACAGTTTAATATATTAAGTTTTTAACTTATGCTAATTTTTTAATTGTTTTTAGTATAAATAACTAATGTTATTGACTTGATTGTTTTTATTAAGCCTCTTTAGCATCATTAACTATTATTTTAATATTTAATGTCACGTAAAAGTTAAGTAAAAAATAAATTATCTATTAATAAAGCATAATGTAGTTTTTTGTTCTTATTTTGAGTATTGTAGTTACATTAAATGCAATTTTAATTGCATTAATTTCATTAAAAATAGATTAATTAATTTAATTAAATATCTATTCTAATAATTTCAATAAGTTATTTGGTTTTAATATTTTTTCATTATATATCAAATTATTACAGTTAATTCCGGCGATAATGCTAATAGTGAGACTATTTTTATTGTGATGTCAGTCACATAAAAGCAAGGATAGGAGTGCAATGACTGTCAATATAGCTTGCCATTTATCCCTATCTTATTGATATATTTTAAATAAAATAAATTATTAGTTAACTATTTAAATAACAACTGTTATATATAGATCACTAACTATTTTAATAAGAAAATGTATAGTATTGCTATTCAGTTTATTTAAGCTATTGTCGGTTTTTATTTGGAGAATATAGTGAAAAGTCAAGATTTGTTGGGTTTATCTTCTGCTAACATTCTAAATGCTGAATTTGAGAAGAAGTACCGTGATGTTATTGCTCACTTTTTCAGCCGTGATCCGCAGTATTGGCCGATATTTCAGGATAAAACCATTCAGTCTATTACACAGTTTAGAAAGACCATGACGAATGATAAGGATCAATTACAGCGTTATGAGAATGGGCAGGCGTTATTTGACCGTTTAATGGCTGATGGGCAGATCCAGCAACATATTAATTATCCAGAGAATGATCCTAACGAGTTACTCATGTTAGTGTCGACGTTATGCAAAAACTGGGAAAATCCATTAGCGGTTGAGAATGTCATTGCGATGCCAAGCGATCCGGGTGTTTATGGCTCAATATTAGGATTAATGGGCAATCCTAATATGGTTTATTGTGAATACTCTGGTGTTGCTGATGTTTTAGAAAAAGTCACCATTAAAAAAGTAGCTAAATTAGTAGGGTACGATCCCGAAGTTGCCTCTGGGGTTTTCACCCAGGGTGGCACCATGTGTAACTTATATGGTTATCTATTTGGTTTACGTAAATCAATGCCTAATTCTAAACATTTAGGCATGGCAGCCGATCAGGATTATCGTATTATTAACTCTCAAGGGGGCCATTATTCTAATATGACCAACTTGGCGCTATTAGGGGTTGATGTTAATAACAAGACTATCCGCATTAAGGTGTCCGAAGATAATACGATTAATTTAGAACACTTAGAGCGTGAATTAAGAGCTTGTTTTACTGTTAAGTGTAAAGTACCAACTATTATGCTGACGACAGGGACGACGGACACCTTTGGCGTTGATGATGTTAAAGGCGTTTGCGAATTAAGAGATCGTCTGTGTGAAGAATTTGAAATCGCGGTTAAACCACATATTCACGTCGATGCAGCAGTAGGTTGGCCAATTATTTTCTTCTTAGATTATGATTTTAATAGCAACCCTCTGGCTATCAACGATATTACTTTAGAAGGTTTACGCCAAAATGTGGCGAAATTTAAACATCTAAAATATGCTGATTCAATTACTATCGATTTCCATAAGTGGGGATATGTACCTTATACCTCAAGTTTAGTGTTAGTGAAAAATGGCAATGACTTTGTTGCCCTTGAAAATGATCCGGAAAACTTCACTTACTTTGAACATGAATTAGAAGGTCAAACCCATTTACAATCAACTATTGAATGTACACGTAGTGGGGTTGGTATTTTTGGTGCTTATTCTGCGATGCATTATATGGGGATTGAAGGCTATCAAACCATCATTGCCCATTGCCTACAAAACGCGAACTATATGCGCCATCAATTACTTGCTATGGGGAATGCCAAAGTCATAGTGCCTCAAAACCAAGGCCCAAGCGTTGGGTTTAAATTATATGATCCAAACTTAGTCTCTGATCCTAATGTTGCCTTTGATCTAGAATCAACCTGTGCGACAGATAAAGAAGCCTATGACTTTATGGTACATAATGCACAATGGCATAGAAAATTATTCTTACAACGGGGTAAAAAAGGATTATTTACCAACTGGGTTGACTCTATTGCTTGCTCTAAGTATGCAAAAAATAATCGCTATGTTTATATTCCGGGGGAAAAAGCTGTTTTTATGAACCCGAATACGGAACGTTCCCATATTGATAATTTCTTAAAGATAATTACTGAAATGAGCCATAGTTTAAGTGCTAAGAAAGTTAGCAAGATTTAACTCGTGAGTTGATTGAATAAAATAAACTGTACCTTGATTGAGTAAGCTTACATAAGGTACAGTTTTTTGTATAAGAAGTGTGCTCATTATCTGAGTTGGCTATCTTTACTACCACGGCGATTATAGCCACTAAAGGTATTATATTTTTTATCTATCGCTTCTTGGCAGTTAATACAATAGCGAACCCCTCGAATCGCTTTTTGCCGAGCTAATGGAATTGCTTCACCACACTCATCACAAAACTCAGCACTTTCTCCCTGAGTCATTTGGTTACGCGCTCTTGCAATGGCATCATCAATAGTGGCATCAATTTGTTCTTGAACAGCACTATCATTTGCCCATCCACTTGCCATCATATTCTCCTATTAATACAGTGAATATAGGAATTAATATTGGGATGCTGCCGAAAAAAGCAACAGCTAGGAGCACTATTTTTTGATAGATAATGATGGTTAGGTACATTAAAAAGAAAAATAGCCACGTTCCATGTGGCTAAAATAATTGGCTATACTGTTTTTCTTGTTATTGGCCTCTTCAGGTTGCCTCTCTCATAAGCTATTTGATAACAGACAATTAAGTTAAAGCTGTTGTAACTTGTTTTACCGGAACCAGATGACAACAGTCACTTTCACCGGTTTTTTCAAAGGTCGATAAACGGGTGATTAAGAGTGAATGAATATCTGTTAATAATCCCTCTGTTTGCAGTTTTTGCATGATGTTTTCATCACCATCATTATTATTTTGACGTTGATAAGTGACAGGCGTTACACCACGTAATACAGTCAACTGACCAGCAAGTGCGGGGTTATCTGTTAATGCATAGATATTGTTATTTGGCATAAAGCGCGATAGAAGCGTGACTGATTGACCATTGTCAGTTAAAGCAGCAACGCTCAGATGTTTATCATTATGAAAAGCTGCTGTGGTCGCCGCTAAAGCAATCCAACGGCCTGTTTGTGAATAGTAAGAAGGGGATTGCCATGGGTTTTCGGCATTGGCGGCAAAAGAGCGCTCTGCACCTTCTGCAACACGAGCCATTGCACGAACGGCTTCTTCAGGATATTTACCTGCAGCTGTTTCTGCAGAAAGCATCACCGCATCTGTGCCATCACCTACTGCATTAGCGATATCCATCACCTCCGCACGGGTAGGCATTGGATTTTCAATCATGGACTCCATCATTTGGGTGGCTGTAATAACCGGGCAACCTAGAGCACGACAACGAGCAATTAACTGTTTTTGTGCACCAGGAAGACTGGCATCGCCAATTTCAACCGCCAAGTCCCCTCGCGCTACCATAATGACATCCGATGCTTTAATAATGTCATCCATATTGGCTTGACATGAAACGACTTCTGCACGCTCTACTTTGGCAACAATTTTTGCCTGACTGCCAGCAGCAACAATTAAACGACGGGCATATTCAATATCTGCACCATTACGAGGGAAAGAAACGGCTATATAATCTGCTTGAATAGCGGCTGCTGTGTGTATGTCTTGCTTATCTTTGTCCGTTAAGGCTGGTGCGGATAAACCGCCGCCGAGTAAATTAATTCCCTTACGGTTAGATAATTTTCCACCGACAGTGACCACTGTCTCAATATTATTATTATTTACTGCACGGACTTTTAATTGGATATTACCGTCGTCAAGTAACAGAATATTCCCTGGTGTGACTTCTTGTACAAGTTGTGGGTAATCTAACCCCACTTGTTGTTCATCGCCTTGTGTGCTGTCTAAATCTGCATTGAGGATAAAACTATCCCCTTGTGTTAATTGAATAGCATTATTTTTAAAACTCGCTATACGGATCTTAGGGCCTTGCAGATCAGCTAAAATGCCGATAAATACACGATGTTTTTTTGCGACCTGACGGATAGTTGCGGCTGTGGACTGATGCTGTTCGCGAGTACCATGTGAAAAATTTAAACGAAATACATTAGCGCCAGCTAAAATCAGTTTTTCAATCATCTGTTCTGAGCAACTAGCAGGGCCAAGAGTCGCAACAATTTTTGTCTTACGCATAGTGACATTCTCTTTTTTAAAGAGGGATACTGAAAAGTATCCCTTGATAACAACTTAATTTATTAATCCATGGTGACTTTTTTCGCATTCCAGACCAGCGTAGCTAAGATCATGGACACGATGGCAGAACCAATCCAGAAATACTGTACCGTTGTGAAATCATAGTGAGTGATATCACCGACTTGCGTGACTTTGATCAGCGAGGCAGAAACAAGCTCTTGAGCGGATGCGGCAATATAAGCAAAAAGTCCGATAAAGCCTTTTACTGCACCTACTGCGTTTTTTGGCATCAGGTCGCAAGCCGTTAAGCCCGCCAAGAACACCACCAGTCCGCCCATAGCAAAACCAATCATACTTAATGCAATGGCATCCATAACACGGCTTTGTGGTCCCCAGAACATGAGGGCGAAACCGGCAATATTGGCGATACCATAAATAAGTGTTGGGATATGACGATTAGCATTAAATAGTTTGTCAGATGCCATACCGGCTAAGATGGCGCCAAAGAAGCCGGCAATAGGGTAAGTTGACATAGCAAAGCCAGCATCAATCAGTGAATAGCCTTTTGAGCCTTGCAGATAAAGCACCGCCCATGAACTGATTGCGTAGCGTGAAATATACATGGCAGCGCAAGCTGCAGCGATGATCCATACGGTAGGTTGTTTTAGGACAAATAATTGAGCACGGCGAGTTTCTTTTGGATCACTTGATTTAACGGCTTCTGACTCTTCACCATATGCACTGGCAGGATCAGGTAGACCATAAGTACGAGGACGATCTTTTAAGATCATCAGTAAGATGATACCTGCTGCAATACCTGCGATACCTGCACCGATAAAACCGGCACGCCAGCCAAAGAAACTCACTATAGTCGCAGTTAATATCCAAGTGATTGCTTCACCGATATTACGTGAGCCACCCCAGATAGAATAGACTGTACCGCGCTGTTTCGGAGAAAACCATTGGAAAATAGACACACAAGAAGGGGCAGATCCTACCGATTGGAACCAACCATTAATTCCCCACAATAAGATGAAGAATAGGCTCGCAGTCGACATTCCCATAAAGATACAAACAAAAGAGGATGCAATCAGCGAGATGGACATAAAGCGGCCAATATTGGCATAATCCGACAAGAAGCCATTGGAAAACTTACCAAAGGCATAGGTAAAGAAGAATGCCGACCCCATTAAACCCAGTTCTGCAGTGGTCACAATACCGGCATCTAGCATCGGCTTTTTAACGACACCAAGTGCCATACGTACCACATAGAACATGGCATAACCTAGTACTAGCCCAAGAAAAACCTGCCACTGATATTTTTTATATATTGAGCGGATCTTTTCATTGGACGCTTCGATTAGCGGCAGATCCTTTCTGGTTTTAAAGAAACTTAACATAGAGATGACTCCGAATATTATTCATGCCTGAAGCTGATTTTGTTTTTCAGGGCAGATGCTATTCATTTAGGCCATCAGAGGGCAAAAGCGCTAATTTGAGTCAGAGCTGACACATTCTGCTGAATCGGTGAGTCAAATTTGTAACATTGCTATTAGGTGTTGGACTAAAAATGAGTGAATATATCGTCGTATCATCATCGAAAATGGGTCATTAAGGACTCATTCACTGAAAATAATAAATATTGCTAAATATCAGAAATTTGATGCTCAACACATTTTTAGGTTTATTCAACACAAAATCAGGGGTATGTCATGAGAATAAAAATAATCTTTAGCCTCATACTATTATTTAGTTGGCTGTTTATCACTCCAGCAAAAAGTGATGAGCAGCCATTGGTTATACTGACGACACTTTCAGATACACCTATGCGACCACTTACCGAAGCTTTTAGTGCTCGTTATCCTGAAACTAAGGTACAAGTGGTTTATCGGCGTGTTGCGATCGCTACACGGATGATGAAGCAGTATCCTACGCAACCTGTTGATATAGTGATGTCCTCTTCGGCTAATTTTTTTCATCATTTAGATAGAGAAGGACTACTCGCGCGCTTACCGATTAACTATGAAACACCAAAATGGCTAACTCGTCATAGTGATATCTTAAATGACAAAATAACCACGGTGGGTTATTCAGGTATTGGGATCATGAGTAACAGACAATACTTGCAAAAGTTAGGTATTCCGGCACCTAAAAGTTGGATTGATTTAAGTGATCCGATTTACCAAGGGCACTTAACTATGACGACACCAGCCAACTCTGGCACGATGCAACTGATGGTTGAAAATGTGCTGCAAGAGTATGGTTGGGAGCGCGGATGGCAAATTTTACTAGAAACCAGTGGTAACCTTTCTTCGATATCGGCACGTAGTTCACGAGTGAGTGACGCTATTGCCAGAGGTATTGTGGGGGCGGGGCCTATTATTGATAATTACGCTTTTAACCACCAAAAACGCTTTGATTTTGTTGATTTTAGTTATTTTGATAAATCAATTATTTTACCTGCTTATGTCGCTATTGTGGCTGAAAGCAGTAAAAGAGATACTGCGGCCAAATTTATCGCCTTTCTTTTATCGGATGAAGGACAAGAGATTATCTATAAAAGTGATATGGCGAAGATCCCCCTCAGCAAAGAAATTTTACGTAATAATGATGAGCTTGCTAATAATACTGAGTTTATTTTAAACAGTAATGAAGCTTATCGCCGTAGCGAAGTGGTCAATGTTCTTTTTGATCAAATGATCACCCATAATTTTCCATTAATGCGCCAAGTTTGGAATGAGATCCACGAGGCAGAAAAACAACAAAATCGATCACCAGAACGGATCGCAGCAACCAATCAAGCCCGAAAAATAGCCAGTTCAGTACTAATTAGCGAAAAAGAAGCTAATTCACCGACATTACAAGCCTTATTTATGAAAGAAGCCGATCAGCGGGAATATTCAGATCAAGCGTTAGCCGTATTGTACCAATGGCGTACATTAGAAGCGGAAAAACTTGAACAAGCATTAGTTTTATTGAAAGAAACTAAATCTCCCTAACCGCCTTGTGGTTCAGATATACAGTTGAAAATACTGTTTTTTTGAAAGGTATGATGGATGCAGATATTAATGCCTAAGCAATCGGGCAAACTCGGTAGACGCCTTTATTTGGCGTTTATCTTTAGTTCGTTACTCACTTTATTGATTGGTGGGGTGATATTTTTTATGTGGGGAAAATTAGCCACTCAAATCAATGCGTCTGTTGGTGACTCCTTACCTATGTTAACCACCAGCTATAATATGGAGCGTTACAGCACTAATTTACAGATGCTATTAAAAGAGCGTGAGCAAACACAACGTAAATCAGTTTCAGAACAACAAAAACAGCAAATTTATCAACTATTAGATAATCTGCGCGAGTTTCCGATTGAGCAACAATCACAACGCACTTTTTATAATCAATTAGTGGATGACTTATCAAACTTAATTGAGCAGCAAGATATTTTATTAGATAAACGTCGTGAACTCGAAAATAGGTTAGCACAGCTTTTAGGTCAATTGGCTTGGATGCATGATGCGGTAGGTGAAGATATCAAGCCTCTACTTAATGAAATTGAGTGGCATGTCAGCCAAATGCTTAATGAAAAAAATGTACAGGAAAATAGCTTACAACTGCTTTTAGAATCAACGTTACTTCAAGAGTTATTCACTACAGAAAATGAATTAATTAGCTTAGTGGAAGAAATTGCACATCAACGCTATAGCCGTGATATTGATGTCGCATTTCACTATATAAGTGTCAAAATTGATGAAATTATCGTTTTAAATCAGAAATTAAAAAGCTATCCTTCTACCATTGCTCATCGCCAAGTATTGCAAGAAATTATTGCGATCACTCGTTTTGACGGTGATATCTATCAAACATTGATTGATGATGTCGAAACCGAAAAAAAACTTAAAGCACTTACCCCTAAATTAAATGAAAAATTATCTCAGTTTGATAATGCAGTAAGAAGTAATGTGCTTGCCACCAGTGAAGCATTGAATAAGCTCAATGATAATACGCGACAACTGATGGCAACGGGAAAAATTGTCATTATCTTAATTGTCGTTGCTTCACTATTGCTCAGCATTATTGTCATGAAAATCTTAATAGATAGGCGACTGATTGCTAGATTAAATAAGTTGAGTGATGATCTTGCCCATGTTGCTAAAGGTCATTTAACAGAGCCTGTATTAATTGAAGGGCAAGATGAAATTGGATTATTAAGTCGCCGTTTGCGACGCTTTTGGCGTCAAATGAAAGAAGTTGAAGCCACGAATGCCCTGAATCTGATTAATAATACCGATGCCAGTTTAATTACTTGTCATCATGATGGACGTATGGAAACCGTCAATCCCAGTGCTGCTACTTTATTAGGTATTGGTCATGAACAGAGCAATAAACCATTATGGTTATTATTTAGTGGTGAAGCCAATACGACATTAAGAGCGCAGTTTAGTCCCACAAGTCCGCTTTATTTGTTTGGGCAAAGTGAGTCTATTGTGAGCATGGTAAAACAAGGAAAGCCTCATTTTCTGCAATTTAATATTCGCGAATATCCTCATAAAGACGAGCATAAATATATTGTGACTATCACGGATATTACTCGCCAAGAATTAAGTCGATTAGAATTAAAACATCTTGTGGCATTAAAAACCCAAGATTTACAAGAAAAGAACCAACAATTAAATGAAGAAATTGTGCGTCGTGAACAAGCACAAAAACACTTAATTCAGACACAAGAAGAGTTAGTGCAAGCGGCTAAAATGGCTGTAGTAGGACAAGCAATGACCAGTCTTGCACATGAATTAAATCAACCGCTTTCAGCCATTAATACCTACTTATATAGCGTTAAATTAACACTACAGATGGAGAAATATGACCAACTTCCTGATCCCATTGAGCGTATTGAAAAATTATGTGCTCGTATGAATAGGATCATTACGGCATTACGTAATTTTTCTAAAAAATCCTCATCTGAAGTCAGTTATGTTTCAGCGCCGTTACAGGGGCTGGTGGAAAGTGCCATGGTATTAGTGGAATCGCGCTCTAAACGAGAGCAGTGCACCATTATCAATAATATCCCCAGTGAACTGAATATTTGTGCCGATCCAACACAAATAGAGCAGGTCTTAGTTAACCTGTTTGTTAATGCAATGGATGCGGTCGCAGGAATGGGCGAAAGTCAGATCAGCGTCGACCTATTATCGGATGAAGCTAAATATCAACGAGTGGGCATTACCGATAGTGGCAAAGGATTTAATGCTGATGTTTTACCAAAATTATTCACCCCTTTTACCACCACCAAAGATGTTGGGCTAGGGTTAGGGCTATCGATTTGCCGTTCTATTATGCAACGGTTTGGTTATGAAATTTACTTAGCATCGGCATTAAATGGCGGTGCGATGGTTGTTTTGGAGTTTACTCATGACACAGTCACTGCTGTCTGATATTGATGTACTATTAATTGATGATGATGAGGATATTCTCGAATCTTATCGTCATTTGCTCAATCTTGCCGGAATGGTTGCCAGAGTGACTGATTCGCCAGAAAAAGCATTGAGTCTGCTGACACCAGAATATGAAGGTGCGGTAGTGTTAGATATTTACATGCCTGCGATGAATGGCATGGAAGTCTTAGCGCGTATTCAACAAATTGATCCTCGTATTCCGGTGATTATGATCACCGGCCACGGTGATATACCCCTTGCTGTAGAGGCCGTTAAAAAAGGCGCTTATGATTTTATTGAAAAGCCCATTAATCCACCGCTATTTTTAGAGTTAGTTGCTAAAGCGCATAAAGAGCGAAAATCACTTCTTTCACTTAGAAAAACGATGATCACCACCACTCAAGAGCGTTTAGTTGGCGATAGTGCACAAATTACCGCCATTAGACAGCAAGTACAGCAAATTGCTGATATTGATAAAGACTTAATGATTGAAGGTGAGATGGGGACAGGGCGACATCTACTCGCTCAGTTATTACATGAATTAAGTCCTCACAGCGATAAAGCGGTGACTACGGTAGATTGTCAAAATTTAGTAGATATTAAGCCACTGATTGCTCAAATAGAGCAAGAGGAAGTCGGCACACTTATTTTACGCTCCCCTTATGATTTACCTTCTGGTGCACAACGTTGGTTAAGTGCTTACCTATTAGATATGGAAAGGCAGGGTAAGCGTCAATTTAGAACGATCGCGATTTTAGAAAATAATACCCAGCAATTGGTCACTGAAGGGCGATTGATACCTGAGTTCTATTACTACTTTTCGCAAATAACTTTTTCTTTGCCACCATTAAGCGCAAGACGCCCGGATATTATTCCTCTATTTAGAGCCTTTTTACGGCAAAGTGCTCAGCGGCTTGGGATCGCCGTACCAAAAATTGATCGTAATTATCTCGATATATTAAAACGTTATGATTGGCCTGGAAACATTCGTGAGCTACGGAATGTCGCTGAACTCTATGCTGTTGGTATTGTGAAAATGGTTGATAGTGAGCAACATCGTGCCATTATCCCCCCTGAAGGGCCTTTAGATAACTTAGTTGATGATTATGAGCGTCGCTTAATTGAAGATGCACTCTATTTATTTGCTGGCCGTGTGAGCGATGTGGCTGATTATTTAGGTATCCCACGTAAAAAACTCTATTTACGCATGAAAAAGCATGAACTGGATAAAGAGAGTTATAAACCTAAGGTTTGATAGTTATCAATAAGCGCCATTTGGCGCTTATTGCATTAGCACATTAATTTATTGATCCAATAATTAATTCACTACTCTTGAGATCAAGGGTTAATTCTTGTGCTTCTTTTATTTTTAATAATCCATCACCTAAATGAACTAACATAGGTAGCCCCATCTGCGTGGCGATAATGGCACTGTGAGAACAACTATCCCCTTCAGCTAAGGTAATGGCTAATAATTGAGTCGCATCAAACTGAATTAATGTCGAGGGGAATAACTCTTTAGCCACTAAAATAGAGGGTTGTGATGGGGTAAATTTAGGAGGCGTTTTCTGTTGTAAATGGTAAAGAACTTGATTGCGCAGATCACGAAGATCTAACTCCCTTGCTCTCAAATAAGGATCACTGAGAGTACGGTAGAGTTGGATACGTTCTTTCATTTCATTCGTCCAACTCTGCTGAGCGCTAACGTTATCTGTTTTAATACGATCGATAACATTGGTGAGTAATTCTTCATCATCCAGCATCATGATATGGCCGTTAAAAATAGCGCCTATTTGTTCACCTAATGTGTGATTGGCTTTTTCAGCATAGTGCTTCAAATCATTGAGTGTATCTTTTATCGCTTGATTAAATTGCTCAATTTGTATTGTGCTATCGAGTGGTGCAGATAAATTTTCAATAGGGGCTAATTCTAGCTCATGCCAAATAAAAGCCGGTCCCTTGATGGGGGAAGCGGGTACGAGAGTACCGGTTAAACTTTGCTCCGTGAGTTCATCCGGTAATGCTTCGCCAAAACCTTGTTTAGCCAGTGCTAAAAAGGCATCAATAGCCTCATTTTCTTGTTCCCCTGAAGCAATTAAGGTTATTTCATCACCTTGACGAATTTGAATAAGAGAAAGTTGATTTAAACTAAGGGGATTAATGCGTCTATCTCCCTTAATTAATTGATAGTCAGCACGAAATTTTGACAGTAGCTCAACCAGTGTCGCTGCAGGTCTAACGTGTAAACCATGAGGATTTTTTACCACCCAATGAGCTTCTTTGCCGTGCATTTGAATAGAAGGCGTGACATCATTTGGCTCTGAGCCACCCATGTTTTCACCCAATTGCATCTTTTTAGGGGTTAGTGCATGGTTGGCTTCTTCGAGAACCTTTTCTAAGCTAGCTCCGGATGACGCTGCGACAACAGCGGCTAATGTTCCTTCTACCAGCGGAGCTGAGCATAGTGTCACTTTTTGCGCTAATTCTGTATCAAGCAGTTCAATTGCTGTCTCTGTACTGAGTATGGCACTACCTAAATCCATCATAACAATAATGGCATCAGCTTCGGCGATCGATTCAATCGCCGTCATAATTTTAACAGCGTCAGTACCAATAGGGTGCGCTTCATCATCAACACCTGCGGCAATGGCTAGTCGGCAATGCGTTGGGTTAAGCATTTGATTCGCCAACGCCTCAATACCCTCAGCAAGATGTTTACTATGAGAAACAATCACGATATTAATCATGGCAGACCTCTCTTGATTATATTGTGAATGATTATGCGTGGATAGCATTAGACAGCGCTTGGAGGATCAATACCACAGAGGCACTGCCGGGATCTTTATGTCCTATACTGCGCTCACCAAGATAACTGGCACGGCCTTTTTTCGCTTGCATAGGAATAGTTTCCTCCGCCGCTTTTTCTGCAACTTTCAGTGCATTATCAATAGCATCTTCTATAGATAAACTTTGGTCATTCGCATGCTTTAAACTATCAACCACAGGCCACCAAACATCACACATAGTTTTATCCTTTGGTTGTGCTTTACCGCGACTGACAATGCCATCAACACCTTCTTTAGTCATTTCATAAAGTTGATTTACATCGAGACTTTGTAATGATGCGGTGGGCTTAGCGGCACGAATAAAGAAGGTGCCAAAAAGAGGACCGCTGGCACCACCAATATTAGACAGTAATGTCATACCGGTATTTTTAAGGATAAAACCAATATCTTTATCGGCAAATTCAGGTAATTTCTCCGCTACCTTTTTGAAACCTCTATGCATATTTAAGCCGTGGTCAGCATCGCCAATTTCACGGTCGAGATCGGTGAGGTAGTCACTGTTTTGTTCAAAAAGTTGGGCGCATTGTTGTAGCCAAACAATAATTTGATGATGAGTTAATACCATTTTCTGATCCTTAGTTATCGTTATAGGAAAACTTATTTTGTCATCGCAGGTGTAGCAACGGGTGCATCCCACAAAGTAAGTAGCGCGTCGTCTACTTTTAATAAGGTAATTGAGATCCCCGACATATCGAGCGATGTACAATAAGAGCCAATTAACGAACGTTCGATGTTAAGGCCAAAGTTTTCACAGCACAGGGCAAGGCGATGATAAACACCATATAATTCAGAAAGGGGAGTAGCGCCAAGATTATTGACTAGGGCTATAACACGATCACCTGATTTTAGTGGCTGTTTTTCTTGTGTCTCTTCAATCCAATCACCATTGACTCGATCCCAACTGCGAATGGTGCGCTGATAGTGACCATTTTCAATTAGAGTATTAAACATTGCATCAACGGTATCATTTAATGAAGTAAATGGGCGACGGTCTATTCCTGGCTCTCCGTGGATCCCAACGCCAAATTCCATTTCATTTTCAGGGAGAGTAAAAGAGGGTTTTCCTGCAGCAGGTACGGTGCAAGCCTGTAGTGCAATACCAATAGAAAAACCATTATTATTAATTTGATGACCTAGCTTAACCAAATCATCGAGTGTATCGCCACGCTCAGCCGCCGCACCTAGTAATTTTTCCATTAATACGGTATTCGCTACACCACGACGACCGGCGGTATACAGACTATCTTTAACCGCAACATCATCATCAACTAATACCGTAGCAATTTTTACACCTTCATCATGTAGTAGCTCTGTCGCAGTTTCAAAATTGAGTACGTCACCGGTGTAGTTTTTAACGATCATTAATACACCTTCACCGCTATCAATTGCTTTTGCGCAATCGTACATTTTATCTGGGGTTGGTGAGGTAAAGATCTCACCAGGACATGCCCCATCAAGCATGCCTTTTCCAACAAAACCGGCATGCATTGGCTCATGTCCACTGCCACCTCCAGATAAAAGGGCTACTTTACCTTTTACGGGGGCATCATGACGGGTGACATAAAAAGAAGAGGGATGGAGATTGATTTCAGGGTGGGCTTTAGCAAAACCTTGCAGTTGTTCTGATAAAACATCATCAACACGATTAATAAGCTTTTTCATCTATATACTCCATTTGAAACTTGTATTGAAATTTTATGTAACAGAATGCTGTTACATAAGATTTCGACAAATTCTGATTAAAGGAATGACTCATTTTATGGCTTTTTTAATCAAAACCGCGTTCTGTGGTTGTTGAATTGCTATGTTGCTTTAATAAGCGATATAAGAATGTTTCTGTTGGATTAAATTAAATCTACATCATTTATGGTTATATAAGAACCAGTTAACTTATTTACCTGCCAGAATGGGAGCAGGATCATAAAATCAAGGCAAAATAGAGTAAGTAAAAAAGCGTTATATCTCTTGTAACAAGGTTAAGGCTTTTTCTCGTTGCTGTGGCGAGAGATTTTTTATCATTGCTAATAAAAGGGCATCTTGTTTTTTGGCGCTGGGACTTAGAGTATGACTAAAGGTAAGATTTAGCACAAAGGTATGCCCACAAAGCGGATCACGGCAGGCACAGTAAAGATCTGTTAACTCTTTATGCTTGCGATTACTTTTCTTTATCATCGCTTTTTCACCACATTCAGGACAGTAAATTGTTAAAACACGCATGGTATTTTCTCTTTATTATCAATCTATCACCACCTTCTATATTAGCCTAAGTTTGTACAATCACCAGTAATATTATTGTTTTTTTGTATTTTAATTTGTTGTTAACTGATTTTTATCATGAAAAACAAGTTTATTTGTTTATTTAACTAAAAATAATTCGGTTAACCTCGGTTAAACACCATTAACCGACAATAGCCGAACAAAGTTACTAGTATAAAATACAAAATTTATAGATAATGATTTCACGTTAAACCTACATGTGGAGATGCAACGTATTGAATTTAAATATTATTTAATTTGTTGTAATGACTAATATGTGGAGAAAAATAGGTAATGGATAACCTATTACAAATTAACAAGGAAGTGGGCAAGGATAGTACAAAAGGACGTTGTATTTATCCTTGAGCAAAAGGATCTTGCATATTCCATACAGATTATCTGATTGATACTAGGAGGTGAGGGTTCTTTTTACGGCTAAATACTGTAAGCGAATGCGAGGTATATTCATGGATGAATATGATCACACACTAGTATCATTGGTAGTTGTTGGCGCTTTTATTGCATTAGGGAAGATGCTAGTTGCCAATGAAGTTATCACATTACGACTATTTATTGGCAGGATCATCCTAGGATCAGCGGTTTCTGTTGTGGCAGGTGCTCTGTTGATTTTATGGCCGGGTATTCATCCTATTGCGGTTATGGGGATCGGCTCTGCCCTGGGGATCGCCGGTTATCAACTTGTCGAAATTTGGCTAAGGAAAAAAGGAAATGAGCTATTTTCACGGAAGAAAAACTAAGTGACCAATGATTAATTATCAATAATCAATAAGTTGAGCGTTATATTTGTATTTTATGATATTTGTGTGGTTTCGCATCATAGGGAATTAAGTGATATCCAATAGCGCTATTGATTGGTATGGATTGCAAGTAGCGTAAATTGGGTTGCTCAAGATGAGTATCGAGACTGCGCGACGTGGAGACAAGGAACGTTTATCACGATAAATGAAGATCAAGTCTGCAAGGAAGCCAGTCTTGATCTTCAACCTGTTTAATGACAAGTATGTTATGAGGGAAATTTTTTTAATATTGGTGATTTCTGTTTAAAATAACTGGCTACAAGTAACCCACTGTAAAGCATTGCACCAATAAACCACAATAAGCCATCCCAATATTCAACGCTGTAACTATAAATAAAAGAGAAGAGTAACGGGCCGACAATCCCAGTTATATTCGTTAGACTGACTAACGTTCCTTGTAATTGTCCTTGAACATGATGATCAACAGATTTTGATAAATATCCTTGTAAAGCAGGTTGTCCCATTCCTCCCGCAGCTAAGCAGATTAAAGCGGGGAGCATAACCCAAACATGGCTTATCCAGGCTAATAATAAGCAACCAAATGCATCAATTGACATGCTAATGATAACCGTGTTGCGTTCTCCCCATTTTTGCGCCAGTTTTCCTGCGAGAACCGCTTGAAAAAAAATATGTAATACGCCAAGAAATGCAAGAGATAAACCTACTTCAGTAGTGTGCCAAGCGAAACGCACTTGTGTGAATAGCACCCAAATGGTGGCCGGAATTTGCCCTATTAGTTGAATAATAAAATAGGCAATAAGCCAAAAACAGAGACTCTTTTTAATAAAACCAGTGGCAGAGTGAGGCGCTGTATCCTGATTTAATACGGATATTTCAGTCGATATTTTTGTGGTTTGAGTTTCTTGGAAACAAAGTAATGAAAATATAAATAATAACGAATGAGAAATAGCCGCAAAGATAAATGGCGTATGGGCGCTGATCTCACCCAGTAATCCCCCTAACATGGGGCCAATAATTAAACCCACACCAAATGCACCACCCAAAAAACCGAAATAACGTGTTCTTTCATGAGGATGAGTAACATCAGTCATTGCTGATGCGCATACTGCACCAGTGGCTCCTGTTATACCCGCAATAATGCGTCCAATGTAGAGCATCCATAATGAGGTAGAGCAAGCCATTAATAGGTAATCTAATGCCGCACCCAATAGCGAAAATAATAAAATAGGTTTTCTGCCATATTTATCTGATAATTTTCCTAAAATAGGTGCGAAGATCACCTGCATCGTCGCATAGAGTGCTAATAATATACCGTAATGATTGGCGAGTCTGTTTTCGCTCACAAACTCGTTTAATAGTGTTGGTAGTACTGGCATGATAAGGCCAATACCAATGGCATCTAATACTGTGACAAGCAGTATGATAATAATTGATTTATTCATAAATATCCTAAAAATCTATCACTGATAGAGAGGTGAAAAATATCTCTATCAGTGATAGATTGTCAAGAATATTTTATTATGAGGACGCAAATGGCAAAATTAGATAAAGAACAGGTTATTGATAACGCATTGATTTTATTAAATGAAGTCGGTATGGAAGGGTTAACAACACGTAAGTTGGCGCAAAAACTAGGGGTAGAGCAACCGACACTTTATTGGCATGTAAAGAATAAACGTGCGTTATTAGATGCTTTAGCTGAGACTATTTTACAAAAGCATCATCATCATGTTTTGCCATTAGCGAATGAAAGTTGGCAGGATTTTTTGCGTAATAACGCAAAAAGTTTTCGTCAGGCGCTATTAATGTATCGTGATGGTGGAAAGATCCATGCAGGCACACGACCATCAGCCAATCAATTTGAGACATCAGAGCAACAATTGCAATTTTTGTGCGATGCTGGCTTTACGTTAACGCAAGCTGTTTATGCATTAAGTTCCATCGCGCATTTTACACTTGGTTCAGTGCTTGAAACCCAAGAACATCAAGAGAGCCAAAAAGAGCGAGAAAAAGTACCAAAAACAGAGATAAACTACCCACCATTATTAACACAAGCTATTGATATTATGGATAGTGATAATGGTGAAGCTGCATTCCTTTTTGTGCTCGATGTGATGATTTCAGGGCTAGAAACAGTGCTAAATAATCATCATTAAATAGGCTGACGCCCCTTAGGGGCGATGAGTTGCCCTTGTCTATCTGCGATATTGATTTGCACAATACAGCCAGCATTAAAATGTAAATAATCCTCTTCAATGCCGTCTGAGAAAATAACACCATTTTCGGGCATTAAAGATCCTAATTGCAATGGAGAGTCCGGCTCAATCGTGCCAAAAGTTAAAGCGGTGCCTGTTGTTCTACTAGGAAATGGCTCTCTTACACTAAATTGTAATTTTTTATCACTCCAGCTAAACCCTTGTAAAAGAGGGTGTGATGCTTTTCCGGTGATGGCCATGGCTCCAGCAAGAATAGATTGAAACCACCCTGTAGAGCCAAGTCCCGTTGATACAATAATGCCTGATGAGGATTGCACTTCTTGAGAGTCTCCCCATTGTAAGATATAACGTGCGGAAGTGTGGCTTTTAGGGCCAATAAATAAGTCATTAACCGCTAACAGTGATTGACCATCATTGGTTTTTGCTTGTGCAAAAGTGACCGAATTAAAAGGCATTTTGTGATTTATTGTATTAATTATAATCTCTTTCAATTGCCCTATTTCAAAGGGCAAGAGCTTACCATCCCATCTTGAAGGATCTGGATTGATAGCAATAACGGGTTGTTGATTAAGATATTTCAGAGTATTAGCGACGAGGCCATCTTGACCTATTACCACTACAATATCATGAGAGGAAAATTGATAACTAGGCAATAATCCTCTTTCCAAGAGCTGAAAACGCCCAAATGATTTTAAAATAAGCTCAGCTTCTGTGAGTTGTTTTTGATAGAGATTATGTTCATTAAGATAATCTGTTACCTCAACATGGTTATGTTCTAAATAGAATTTGGCTTGTGACCAAGTGTTAAAACGCTCAATTAATTCTTGTAGGCGACTTTTTCGCATCACTAATATGAAACGAAAATCGGTATTATTTTTCATAGGTTATCCTCTTTTTTTCATAAATTGGCTAAATAAATCAGGAGTGATATTTAATTCACCAATTTTTCCTGAATTAAGCGCTAAAGTTTCAAATGCCATTGCCATTAACTGTTGTGAGTCCATTTTTGCTAGAGCCATTGCTTTGAGATTTTCAACGGGCAACTCACGGTAAGCTCGCATAGTTGCTTCAATAGCATAAGCATCAGCATCAGATTGTATGCGTTGATTTTCCGCACTTAACGCGACTAATTCTTTACGTTTTGCTTCGGCATTGACTTTGGCTTCAAGACGCTCTTTTTCTATTTCGGCTTGTTCACGTAATAGGGTACGTTCATTTTCTAAACGAGCTTCTTCAATTTCTTGTCGTTTACGCTGTATAGATAAGTCTGTTTCTAATTCAGCTTCTTTAATGGTGCGCTCTTGCTCTACTGAGAATTTACGACGTGCATAAATTGCATCATCAGCCTCTTTGAGTAAGGATTCCCGCGCCTCAGCTTCTAATGCTTTAAGCGTTTCGGGAGAGGGTGAGATGGCCGCAATAGAAACATCTAAAATAGTAATACCTAAGGCCTCTAATGAAGGGTGTTCAGTAAGTTGTTTCATCACTAAAGTAACCAAGGATTGGCTAAGTTGTAGTGCTTCTCGTAAAGGGGTGCTTTGGATCTTGGCTTGGATCAGGGTTTGAGCAATACGCACCACGCGATCGTTGAGCTTTAGGGGATCTTCACTGGCGTAAGATTTGCCATTCTTACTTAAATTAAAGTTGAGGACTTCAGCAGCTTTTTCAGGTGATGTGACTTGGAATGAAATTTGTCCTTGAATACGTAGTGCCTGAAAATCAGCAGTTTGAAAGTTAAAGATAAAAGGGGCTTCTTGTGCATTTAACGGCAGTGCTGCAATAGATGTTGTTGCCGAATTATACCAAAAACTTAAGCCTTTACCTTGTTGGCGCACTTTCCCGTTGACCGATTTAATAATAAATGTTGATGAGTCTGCTTTGAAATAATTTAAGTTAAACATAGTCTTCTCCAGTTAGTGTCCTTATGACATTAACTATATTGTCTTATGGACACTATTGGTGTCAAGTCATTTAGTGTCTTTATGACAAAATTTGATTTTCATGTGTTTAACATTAAAATAAACTCATTATCTTTTTATAAAGTGCAGACCATGAACGAACAAAATTTTTTAGCAAATTACAATCGCCGTGATTTTCTATCGCCGCTTATTACTGTTGATTCAGTACTATTCACTTACCATGAAGGGCAGTTAAAAGTGCTCTTGGTGGAAAGAGCTAATCATCCTGAAAAAGGAAAATGGGGATTACCTGGTGGCTTTGTTGATGAAACACAAGACAACTGCCTAGAAGATACTGTGCTCAGAAAATTAAAAGAGAAAACAGGGGTGATCCCGCCGTATATTGAACAACTCTGCTCAGTGGGAAATAATCAGCGCGATGTAAGAGGTTGGTCTGTTACTGTATGTTACACGGCGTTAATTGCTCACCAAGCATGTAAAGCGCATATTGATAGTGTGGATCATGTGATGTGGTTACCTATTGATGAAGTAGCACAGAAAAATCTGGCATTTGATCATAATGAACTGATTGCGCAAGCGAGAGAGCGATTAAAGCAAAAATCGCTTTATTCTATTGTGCCGGGATTTGCGTTACCTGAAGTGTTTACTTTGCCTGAATTACAGCATGTGCATGAGATATTGATAGGTAAAGAGATCCAGAAAAAATCTTTTAGACGACGGATTGAACAAGCCGACTTATTAATTGATACCGGAGAAAAACGTGCTGAGAAGGGACGCCCTGCTAGTCTCTATCGACTTAAGAAGTCGTCTGCGGATTATCGTTTTATTCGTAATCTTGAATTTTAATATATAGAGTATTTTTTTAAAATCGCTATACTCTTTTTAAGTTAGCAAATTATCATTAGAATTATTAATGTCTTAAAAATTACTCTGATAACAATTATGAAAATAAAATTTATTCTTTTGGGGGTATTTGGCGGTATTCTTTTATTAAGTGGGTTTGTTGCTCATGCAATAAAAACGATACCTTTGGATATGCAAAAAGAAGCTACTGTAGTTTCTGTCGAAAAACCGAAAATAGTATCACGACAATTTCCTTATTATCCTACAGGCGCTAAAACCGCTAATATTGAAGGCGATGTAGAGGTTAGGTTTGATGTGGATAAAAATGGTAATGTACAAAATATTAGGATATCAGATGATCCTATTGCAGCGATATTTGCTCCCTCTGTTTCACTGGCGATGAAGCATTGGCGATACGAATCAGGTAAACCGGCTAAAGATTTAAAAGTGGTTATACAATTCAGATTAGAAAATGTGAAACATAACGGATTTAATCAATCACATTAAATGAATAAAATAAATAACGTATAAAAATTATTTTACCATTAGGGGGAATGACAATTATCCGTACAGGGTTATTGAAAAATATCAATGAAATAACTCGATATTAAATACCAAGTTATTTCATATAATTACCCTATTTATTTTTTATCTTGGAGAGCAACTTGAATTAAATGTTCTACATAATTATCAACAAGAAACTCAACCGTCTGACTTCGGGTTGTACTTCTTAAAAACGAAAGTTTATCTATTTTCCGTAGTGCTGACATTTTTAAAGATAGTGATACTGATTTTTTCTTATCTTTATCTAAATAAACACGACTCGTTGTGCCACTATGTTGTAGTTCTTCATTCGAAGATAATGCCTCTCGCATACGACGTAATGTTTTATTATCAAGCTGACCTCGTTCAGTCATTTGATACGATCTGGATGATTTACTGTACTTAATTTCAGCACTATAAGACTCTCTTATTTCTTTTAAAACACGGGTGAGCGTTGGCTCCGAGCATTCAAGAGCAGAAATAATCTTAATCGTGGGGACTTTTTTCCCTGTACTTAAAAGTATAGCCAGCTTAAAAACTCTGATTTGGCGAGAGCTCAATTGCATGTTTGGTTACCACGTATCTGTCAATTGTGTGTTAAGAAATTAGACCCAGCTTTTATTGTGTCTGTATTATTTTTCTACAAGTATATCTGAAATAATGTCAAATATTAAAGATTTTATAAAATAACAACCGAAATAAAAATATTGTTAAATAATATGTTAAAGTTTTATAAATAGAAGTTCTAGTTAAAGATATTATTCTTTAACTAGAGACTAAGTTTAAAATATTAATAAATAAAAAAATGCTTATAGTAAATATAAAAACGAATATTTAAACTTATGGTGTATTAAATCGTTGAACACTATTTTTTGAATTGGGAATAATGCCATACAGTTTTGCTCTAGTTAAAATACTTAATGCCCAACGGCGATGTGTTGCCGGTTCACACATGGCACCATGAGATTTAAATACGGCTTGTGTTGAATTTAAGATGCGCAACGCATCGGAATGATCAGACTGAGATACCATTAATGCCTGTTCTATTTTGTCTATCTGCTTGGGATGAATAGCGGTTTTACCCACTAAACCATTGGCAATATCGAGGGCTAATTCTCTATCCATAATTTGTTGATCATCAATATGCTCACAAACAGGAGCGGTAAGCGCAAACTGACGAGCACCAAATACAGCAACCAACATTTTTATCACGTATCCCATAGGTCCATCATAGAGTGTTAAATGGCGATTACGTCTAAGAGAAATAACATTCATTAAATCATTTCCACCGATACGTAAGGCAATAATTCTCTTATGGCAAGGGTGGGCTAGTAGCAAGTCTGCCAGTGAGGTCATTTGAAGAACGTCGAACACTTCTTCTGTTTCCAATGTTGGCATCATACATAAATGGGTGGGTTTGATGATACGCCACCAAAGGGGTAATGAAGCTTGGGTAAATTTAGGTAATACTAAGCCGTCAATCACGGTTAAATCTACATGCTCAACCAGCCATTGCGCCATTTCTGTATGGCGGGGGCGTATAAATAGCAACGGCCATTCAGTACAATCATGATGCTTTTTATAGTCTGATAATGTGGTTAATAATGTTGCTAGATTTTGTAATGCTTGTGGAATATCAGTATCACTGACGGCATCTTCTAAACAAATAATTAATGAACGTAATCCATCAATTTTTTGATCAATAATTGTTGCGGCAATATCGGTTCGTGTTGCGGGCATATACAGCGTTGCCCCTAAATTCCAAGGGGATAATCGTTCAATCATTATTGCACCTTTTTAATGATAGTAACGGCACGATATTGTCCTAATGCTTTACCTGCCTCGGTTACAGTAATATTTTTTTGTTTAGCAAGATAAATCAGTAATGCAACATCAGGATCTGCAATTTCTTTTACCAGAATATGCTCAGGTACACGGCGTAAAACGGCGCGTGTTGCTTCAGCAATACCGGGTTTTATACGATTGATATTTGAAATGTCATATTTGTTGGCAAGTAAACTAACGACATTTTCGCTCAGTTTTTTTAAGTCTGACGGTTGATGTTTAAATGTGGCGAGTGGAATATCGTTATCTATTAAGGCGTCAACTATTTTTCCCACAGTATCAACAAGATAGCGACTACATTCATATTGTTTTAAATGTTGGCAATCGACAAAACCATGGAAGCCTTGCTCTGTCCAAATTGAACGTGAAATTAATCCTGAAACGGGCGCTCCCATAATCCCAAAAGGGATTAGCCAATCTTCATCACTGGCACTTAACCAAGCGCAACCACAAGGATCAGCAAGGACGACAAGATGGGGTTGTGCAGGAAAACCTTCACGTCCCGCCAATGAACGAATTAACTCATTTGTGATAGCGCCTTTTCCTGTCCACCCATCAACAAATACAATACCTTCTGTCCCATGGCGTTGCTCAATCCATGAAAGCGCTTCGTTATCAATACCCCTATCACGAATAATGCTAATACCATAGTGATAAGACGTTTTTCCCATTTTGCGCAAGGTCTGTTGTAACATCACGCCAAGTGGAACACCCGCACGCACAAGACTTGTCAGAATAATAGGGGTGTCACCAAAATGCGCAATAAGTGATTTTGCTAGCATAATTACTTGTGTTGCTAAACGTGTTGCGCCAGCAGCCAGTGCTTTTTCAAACAGTTCAAGATGCCAGGTTGTGGGTTCTGGCTCTTGGCTTAACATATCAGAATAGTGACGTTTACCAGACTGTATAAGTTCTTCTTTTAACTCAACAGGTGTCATTTCAATCTTGACGGGTTGCAGTAAAAAATCAACATCACCCAGTAGATAAGAGCCTGAAAAAGGCTGATGATCCATCATGTTTATTCTCCAAAAATTTTTGTGTTGATCGCATTCGCGAATTGGCTTTGGCGGGGGATAGCATACCAATTGCATAATTTCATAAAGCGATGATCACTTAGGCTATCGCCGAAACCAATTACAGGAAAAACGCCACGTTCTGCTTTTAATTTATTAAGCAAATAAGTGACGGCTTTACCTTTTTCAATTGGCTCAGGTAACCAAGCAATATTGTTACTGTTACGATGAATATAAAAACCTTTGGTTGAGAATATTTTTTCTATCTCATCACCGATAGCATATAGCTCATCTAATCGAGCGCTGTCGTTATGCTTCATCACCAAATAAATGGGTAAATCATCATATTCATAGTTAATTCTCGCCCAACCATCAATATTACGTTCAGCCATTAATTGGGTAATAGATTGCTGTAACCTAAGTAAAGGTTGCTTATAAGGTGTTAAGCTTTGTGTGATATGGTGTTGCCATTGTTCATCTGCGACTTTTTCTGGGGTTAAGACAACAGCACCGTGTGTGGTAATAGCCCATGAATGAAAAGGAATAGTGACACGGCTCATTTCTTCCGTTCCACGTGCTGTGACTGGAATTAAATCAGCATGTTCTAGCATCCAATCAACCAGCATAGCTTGCTCTTGAGTCATAAAGCTACGTGGCGCTAAACTTCTATCCAACGCACCAGTTTTATAGGGTGCAAGCGCTAACTCATCCACCATTTTGCGACGAGTTTGAAATAAGGTATCGTCAAGATCGGCTAAAATAACGGGGTTAGTCATAGCTAATTACTTCAACAATAGGGGCAACTTTATAGAGAGCCTCAATAAGTTGACTATCAATACTTTCGGCAGGGGTTTCACAACAAAGCAGAATGCGATCAAATTGCTGATGAGCCACGTTATAGACAAAGTTAGGAATGCCTAATCCGTAATTATCAGTAAAAGTTATCGCTGATTGGATAGCAAAATTAGTGGCAATAGGTGAGCGAGTCGTCGAGCTATATTTTACAATAGCCCCTTGTTTTTCTAAGCGTTCTGCTAATAAAAAGGGTTCCCAGACAAATTCACCAGAGCCTAAAACCAATATTTTTTCACCCTCAGAAACATGAATAAATAGGCCAAGATCATTAGCAGGGGTTGTCATACCTAAGCGTCCCCAGCTTTGTTTTCCTGTGATAGCAACCTGTCCTGAGGCAGTAATATTGACATTTGGCATAACAGGTAATGGTGCATCGGGATTGGCTTGCCATTGCCATTTTCCCTGCACTAAAGAGAAGGTTGTTATGGGTAATGGTGAACGCTTTTGCAGAGCATCACCACTCCAATCGGTTAATGTGACAGCAATAATCTGCTTAATTTGTGTTAACTTACCTTCTTCACGTAATGCAGACAGCAAGTTAAGAAAGGTATTACCTGTGGTTGCTTCATCATCAATTAACACAATGGTTTTCGCTTGCTGGATCCATTGGCGTTGTTCTAGGTTATGAGGCAAATAAAGTAGGTGATCAGTTGCATGGCTGTGATTTTCTTTAAATTTACAGAATAATTCACTATCAGCAATAGGATGGCGTGTTGAAGTAAGATAGAGCGCTTGAGGATAGCGATCTCTTACTTCATCAAAAATCCCCGCACCTAAACCGACCGCAGTTTCTGCCATACCAATAAAAAGAATAGGGCCTTCGAGTGATTGAGGAAATTGTTTGGCCATTTGTTGATAAGTTTCACGCATTTTCTTAGGTGAAACAGGAATATGGCGCCCTAATACTTTACTGACAAACAAAAAAGCGCGCTTAGGGTTGCGTCTTTCCGCAATATCAAAAAGTTCATCAAGATGTTCTAATGAGCAATTTGGCGTTACGCTTAATGTGCCACAAGTGAGTTGGCGACGATAAACAGAAGAGCCAATCAAACTATTCATTATTCTTTATTATCCGTACTAATTAGTTTTTTAAGTGCATTTATCTGGGTATAAGCTAAGCCGTGTTGAACATAACGTCACATACTGTGAATGTTTAAGCTAAAACCTGTTTCCTCATCATGAAGTTTCTATTTAATCATGTCAATCATAATGTGATCTATTTTACTTTAATTTAAAATAATTAGGTTAATGCGGTATTTTTTGTTTTTAACTTAAGTTTTAATTGTGTTTTTTTATAAAAATTTCTTTTATTTCAATATGTTTACAATCTCTTGAAGTAAGTTGATAAAAATAGACTTGCCGAACTACTTCATCATGATATGATGATTTATAATTTGTATTTATATGCAAGTGATATTGTTGTTTCATTCTACCTTTGAAGGGAGTTAATTATGGTTTCATTACGCAAGGATCAGACAGTCTCTCTCAGTAAACAAGCCCCTGCACTGAGTCACCTAATGTTTGGTTTAGGCTGGGATCCTATTAAGAAAAAGGGATTTCTCGGTGGACTCTTTGGTGGTAATAATTCGATAGATTTAGATGCAAGTTGTGTATTACTCGATGTAAATGGTAAACAAATCGATACTATTTGGTTTCGTAAACTAAAATCAACTTGTCAGTCCGTTATTCACTCAGGAGATAACTTAACAGGAGAGGGTGATGGTGATGATGAAACTATTTTTGTTGATTTAAATCGTCTTCCTTCATTGGTTGAATATTTGGTTTTCACTGTCAATAGTTTCCGTGGGCAGACTTTTAATGAAGTTGAAAATGCGTTTTGTCGAGTTGTCGATAAAACAACCAATAAAGAGCTTGCTCATTACAAATTAACGGAACAAGGCGCTCATACAGGGATCGTGATTGCCGCTTTACAACGTAATCACGGACAATGGGATTTCACGGCTTTTGGCTCACCTTGTAAAGGGCTTGTCATTGACGAGATGATGCCAGATATTTTGGCGACGGTGGTGCGATAAATGACCCTAACACCTGGCGGAAATATATCCGTACCTGATCAAACGTTAATGGTGCGTATTCACTCAGGCTCACTTGTTGATGTATCTGCATTTAGGCTTTATGCCTCAGGAAAAGTGAACGGTGATGCTGATATGGTGTTTTATGGTCAAACCACTAATGATGATCGTACTATTATTTATGCAACAGCAGGTAATAGCACGTCGTTTACGGTTGACTTAACTCGCTTACGTCCTGATGTCGATAGAATTGCTTTTACAGCTACTTGTGAGGGGCAACAAACCATTGCTCATCTACAACATTTGTCTATTCAAGTTGATGCTAACAATAATGTCGTTGCGAACGGCCATGTTGATATCGATGGACGCACTGAAGCGGCATTAATTTTAGGTGAGCTATACCGTCGCAATGGAAGCTGGAAATTTCGGTTTATTGCACAAGGATTTAACGGTGGATTAAAACCATTGGCGGAATATTTTGGTGTTGATATTGCTGATCCTGAACCAGCACCAGCACCAGCACCGAGCTCAGTGAACTTAAGCAAGGTTTCGCTAACTAAAGAGAAACCGGCAATTAGCTTAACTAAAAAGGATGATTTCGGCAAAATCCGCATTAACCTCGATTGGCATCGAGAAAGTAAAAGCGGTGGTTCCGGGTTATTAGGTGGATTATTTGGTGGTAACAAAGGTATTGATTTAGATATTGGCGCCTTTGTTGAACTACAAGATGGTTATAAGTCAGTGATCCAAGCCTTAGGAAATGGATTCGGTGATTTTAATCGCATGCCTTATGTTGAGTTACAAGGTGATGATCGCACTGGTGATGTAGCGGGTGGCGAGTGGATTTTTATCAATGGACGTGAATGGAAAAATATCAAGCAAGTGCTTATTTTTACTTTTATTTATGAAGGGGTTCCTAACTGGAGTAAAACAGATGGTGTGGTCACTATTCATGTTCCCAAGCAACCACCTATCGAAACACGTTTAACGGATGGTAATAATGGTCGAGCTATGTGTGCCATCGCACGACTTGTTAATGAAAACGGATCAATCAAAGTTGAACGTCTCAATGAATTTTTTAAAGGCCATCGCGATATGGATAATGCCTACGGATGGGGATTTCGCTGGACTGCTGGATCTAAGTGAATACACGAAATAAGGAGAATAAAAATGAGTTTTTTCAATAAATTAAAAGAAGGTTTTAATTCCGGGCGAGCGGAGTTAACTAAGCAAGTCAGTCGTTTTAAAAACAAAAAATTTATGCAAGGTACGGTCGCAGTTTGTGCTCGTATCGCTATTGCCAGCGATGGTGTGAGTTCTGAAGAAAAGCAGAAGATGCTCGGTTTTTTAAAAGCATCAGAAGAGCTTAAAGTCTTTGATACCTCCGAGGTGATCGAATTCTTTAATAAGCTAATTAGCAGTTTTGAATTTGATACTGAAGTCGGTAAAGGTGAAACGATGAAGTATATTCTGGCAATGAAAGATCAGCCAGAAGCTGCACAATTAGCGATCCGTGTCGGTATTGCTGTTGCGAAAAGTGATGGTGATTTTGACAATGACGAAAAAGAGGCGGTGCGTGCTATTGCCGTTGCATTAGGCTTTGAGCCCGCAGAGTTTGATTTGTAATTAATTTTATATAGGGAACCGTTTAGGAATAATTATGGTATCCACACATATTGGTTTTCCGACAGAAACTGTCATTGTTTTTGTTGTACTTGCGATAGGCGCTATTTTTATCGATTTATTTATGCATCGTGCAGATAAGCCGATAACGTTAAAGAATGCTGTTTTTTGGTCAATATTCTGGGTAGTCGTTGCCATGGCATTCGCGGGTTTTTTATACGTCCACCATGGTGCAGAAGTTGCAAGCTTATTCGTGACGGGTTATGCATTAGAGAAAGTGCTGTCTGTCGATAACCTATTTGTCATGATGGCGATTTTCTCTTGGTTTGCGGTTCCTGATCGTTTCCGTCACCGCATTCTGTATTGGGGGATCATTGGTGCCATTGTATTCCGTGCGATCTTTGTTGCTATTGGTACCGGCTTATTAAGTTTAGGGCCTTACGTTGAGATAGTCTTTGCTCTGATTGTTGCTTGGACAGCCGTAATGATGCTGAGAAGTGGGAATGATAGTGAAGAAATTGAAGACTATTCACAGCATCTTGCTTATCGCTTAGTAAAACGATTTTTCCCTATATGGCCAAAAATTACTGGACATGCCTTCTTATTAACACAAAAAGAGGTTGATGTAGAGTTAGCAAAACCGGAAAACAAAGACATAACTATCGGGCGAGGTACAAAAGCTGCGTTATATGCGACACCGCTTATGTTGTGTGTGGCGGTGGTAGAGCTTTCTGATGTGATGTTTGCTTTCGATTCGGTGCCTGCAATCATTGCCGTTAGTCGTGAGCCACTGATTGTTTATAGTGCAATGATGTTCGCTATTTTGGGCTTACGTACTCTCTACTTTGTGTTAGAGGCATTAAAACAGTATCTGATTCACCTTGAAAAAGCGGTTATTGCATTGCTGTTCTTTATTGCTGTAAAGCTGGGGCTTAATGCAACAGATCATATTTGGCAGCATGGATATAGCATTTCCGCGACAACCAGCCTATTCGTAGTGCTTGGTGTTCTTGCTCTGGGTATTCTGGCAAGTTTTGTATTCCCAGAAAAAAAGAATAAATAAGGTAAATAATGATAACCGATATTCTTGGGAAATTAGAATATCGCAACATAAATTGAAGAGGTTGAAGATGAGCGTTTCTCTTTCTAAAGGTGGTAATGTTTCTTTAAGCAAAGCAGCCCCAACGATGAAAAACGTCCTAGTCGGACTTGGTTGGGATGCCCGTTCTACAGATGGTCAAGATTTTGACTTAGATGCATCTGCATTTCTGTTAGCCGCTAATGGAAAAGTACGTAGCGATGCCGATTTCATTTTTTATAACAACTTAAGATCTGCCGACGGCTCTGTTGTTCACACTGGTGATAACCGAACAGGTGAAGGTGATGGTGATGATGAAGCACTAAAAATCAAACTAGATACCATCCCCAGTGATGTCGAAAAAATTATCTTTGTAGTGACTATCCATGAAGCGCAAGCGCGTCGTCAAAGCTTTGGTCAGGTATCTGGTGCGTTTATTCGTTTAGTTAATGATGACAACCAAATTGAAGTTGCTCGTTATGATTTAACGGAAGATGCATCAACGGAAACGGCGATGTTATTTGGTGAGTTATATCGTCATAACGGTGAGTGGAAATTCCGTGCTGTAGGCCAAGGATATGCAGGGGGCTTAGGCTCAGTATGTGCGCAATATGGTATTAACGCCTCTTAATCGTATGTTATGAAATCACAAATTACTGGCAGTTATTCCTAATTGTCAGTTTATTCAACACAGTAGGAGCTTTGATATGGCTGTTTCCCTTGTTAAAGGTGGTAATGTTTCGCTAACTAAAGAAGCACCAACCATGACGGTGGCTATGGTTGGTTTAGGATGGGATGCCCGCGTGACAGATGGCGCTGAATTTGATTTAGATGCGTCAGTATTCATGGTCGGTGAAGATGGAAAAGTGCTTTCAGATGCAAGTTTTATCTTCTTTAATAATAAAGTGAGCCAATGTGGTAGTGTTGAACACCAAGGCGATAATCGTACTGGAGAAGGCGAAGGTGATGATGAACAAGTCAAAATCACTTTATCCAAAGTTCCTGCTGAAGTGAAAAAACTGGTTTTTGCTGTCACTATTTACGATGCTGAAAACCGCAAACAAAACTTTGGTATGGTGAGCAACAGTTTTATGCGCGTTTATAATAACGACAATAACACTGAAATTGCACGTTTTGATCTTTCTGAAGATGCCTCTACGGAGACGGCGATGATCTTTGGTGAACTCTATCGTCATGGTTCAGATTGGAAATTTAAAGCAGTAGGCCAAGGTTTTGCGGGTGGTTTAGGCGCACTAGCCGCACAACATGGCGTCAATATTTAATCTTTCGCTAATAAAAGCGCCAAGATGGCTAGATAAATAGTTAGTTTATGGATAAAGCGGGAAAATACGTTTCCCGCTTTATTTTTATATAATCACTTATGAGTCTTTTTTAAGCGTTATTTTAATAGGTGATTTTTTTGACTTATTACTTCCTGTGTGGAAATAGCGCCAATGTGGATCTTGTGCAGCATAGAGTAATTCATGATCACCACGTGAATCGCCCCACGCTCTTAAGTGGTATTGAGTAAGATCGCCATAGACACGCTCTAATCGTTTGATTTTTTCGCCACAACGGCAGTTATTGCCAATGATTTTTCCTGTCAGCACACCATCAACCACTTCAAGTGTTGTTCCTATTAACTTTATACCAAGTCGATCCGCAAAAGGTTGCAACACCATAGCTGGAGAAGCTGAACAAATGGTCACTTCAGCATGACGGTTAATCTCTTCAGCAACGGCTAATAAACCTGCAGGACGCATTAACTTAGTCCAGTAAGCTTTACAAAAGGCTTCGGCTTTTTCTTTGAGCCATTCTTCTTTGATATCGGTTAAAAAAGTTTTAATCAGCACTTCTTTTAATTCATCACGAGTCAGTTTACGTCTAAAACAACGTAATGTGGGGAATACCATTTTGATAATACGACGAGCAAATTTACGACGCCCAAAGGCAAACTTTAGAAAAGGGATAAAGCTATCGTGATAGGTTAAAGTACCATCAAAATCAAACACTGATAATGTTTTTACGGTGTTTTTTGCGTTTTCAAATTGTGGTTGCATAAATATTGAGCTCCGTAAATCATCAGAGTTTATGAGGTAAAGCGCCTATTATATCATTGTTCTCAAAATGAGATAGTATCATCAGTATCTTATTGAAAAAATAAGGTTTTTATTTTTAATCGTTGATGATATTAGTCATATAAAATGAAAATTGATATTGAGCATAAAGAAGAATGCACTAATTGATAGCGGATTATGTTTTAAAAGAATTGGTTTGTTTTATTTTATAATATACCAATAATTATAGCAGTTATTAAAAATAACTTATTTTGTTTATGATATAAAAATTTATTTAAAATAAAAATCAATGACCTAGTGTTATCTCTAATAATTAAATAAAAATATCATTGTGTCGATAAAAAATAAATCTTATCGATATGCGCATATAGGTATTTTTATCATGAGTATTAAACGAACCGTAAAATTAGGCTCTTCTTTACTGTTATTGATTTTTATTCTATCGTCTGCCTTATCTTCATTTTTTATTTATAAAATGCAAAACAATTTTACTCAAGTTGATGTCTTATCTGCACGTTATGACGATGTGTTGATGGCTCGTTATCAACTGGCTATTATGCGTTCTAATGTCAATTATCTATTACAAGACAAAGATAGTCGTGTCGCAGATCGTAACAAAATTATTCAGCAAAATAAAAAGCTAGCTATCATGGCTAAAAACACCATGGAAACATGGGTGAAAGAGAAGAAAATGACTGTTGCAGCACAAAAAAATGCTGATGATATTTCGACGTTATTTTATAATCTGATAGATAAATTAGTTTTAGATCCTAATAAATTAGCGACAATAAAGATAAAAGCTAATCAATTTGATCAAGATTTTGAACATCTTGATCAATTATTTGAAAAATATATTCAGACTAGAAATAAAAATAGTCTCTACCTTACTCATAAACAAGATTCAATGGTTGAGTTTTCTATCTACTCAACAATTATCTCATTAATTATTTTATTAATTGTTTTGTACTTTGTGCTTCATTGGATCAATAAAACCTTTGTTTCTAATCTTAATACATTGTCTGAGATATTAAATAAAGTAGGTAATGCTGACTTGGTTTTTTCTGTACCACAAGTAAAAAATGATGAGTTTGGTAAACTTTTTTCTCGTGTCAGTGATATGCAAAAAGCATTAACCTCGACAATCTTTTCTGTCAAAAAAGAGGCTATGGATATAAAAGGGGGCGCATTTAAAATTGCTTCTGGTAATCAAGAGCTTTCATCTCGTACAGAAGAACAATCCAGTGCGTTACAACAAACCGCTGCCAGTATGGAGCAGATCAAAATAGCCGTTGCTAACAATACCGATAATACAATTGAAGCAAATAATATTATTAATCAATCTACTGACATTGTTATGGATGGCGCTAATGTCATGAAAGAAGCTGTATTATCGATGAAGAAAATAGAACAAGGTGCAGTGAAAGTTGGGGAAATTAATGATGTTATTAATAAATTAGCCAATCAAACTAATATTTTGGCCTTAAATGCTGCCGTAGAAGCAGCAAGAGCTGGCGAGCAAGGGCGTGGGTTCACCGTTGTGGCCGCTGAGGTACGGAACTTAGCCGCAAAAAGTGCTGAAGCAGCAAAAGAGATTAGCCAAGTTCTTAAAGCATCTATCAATGATGTTACCTATGGTACAAATTTAGTTAATAAAAGCGGTGAGTGCATGCAAGAGATTGTCTCTTCCATTTCAAAAGTAAACAAGATCATGCAAGGGATTAGTTTAGCGTCGGAAGAGCAACGTCTTGGTGTCGAACAAATTGCAGTAGCAATTAATCAAATGGATACGGTAGTACAACAAAATGCCTCTTTGGTCGATCTTGCCGCCTCTTCTACCATGATGTTAAACGATAAAGCACAAGTGCTGATGGATAATGTCGCAGTCTTTAATATTGACGATCTCGAAAAAGAGCCAGAGCAGAAACAAGAGTTAATCAATGAACAAGAATAAACTACCATAATAGTATAAAACATCATCTTTTATCACTGAGGGTGGTGTGTGTAAAACATTTGTGTCGATAATTCTGATTAATGAGTAAATAAAATCTATCCACTGCCGATATATGAATACATTTATGTTATTTAATTACCGGGGTGGATTATTTCATGAGTATTGAAAGAACAGCGAAAGTAGGCTCTATTATACTATTAGCTATTTTCTTAGTGACATCAGCTTTATCATCGTTTTTTATTTATCAAATGCAGGATAATTTTGCTTCATTAAACTCGTTAACCACGAGATTAAATAATGTACAAGAGGCAAGATATGAACTAGCAACCATACGCTCTCATGTTAACTTTTTAGTCAATATTGGTCATGAAAATTTAGATATGCAAGAAACCAAAGCTCGATTAGTTTCTGAAGCTAAAACATTAGCGGCTAAATCAAAAGCGACAATTAACGCTTGGGAAAGGGAAAGCAAAATCAGTGCTGACGCACAAAGAAACTCAGAACAATTATCGGCACTATTTATCAAACTCGTCGATACTATTATTGCGCCTATTGATACGCTAGCTTATGAAAATATTGATTTATCGAAAGATTTTTCCAAACTTGCTGAGTTGTTTGATGAATACTTAGTGATAACTCAAAATGTTAATGATCAAATAGAAGACGAACAAAAATGGATGTTTCAACTCTTTATTTACACTACATGTATTGCTTTAGTGATACTGATTGGACTGCTTTATTTAGTGATCCGTTGGGTTAATAAAACCTTTCTCTTTAACCTCAATACGCTCTCTGCCATTTTGCAAAAAGTGGGAGAAGGGAATTTAAACTTCTCGTTACCCAAAAATAGAAAAGATGAGTTTGGTACACTATTTTCTCATGTCGGAGATATGCAAAATGCACTGACATCGACTATTGGTTTGGTGAAAGAAGAAGCATTAGTGATCAAAAGCGGTTCAGCAGAAATCGCAGCGGGTAATCAAGATCTCTCTTCTCGTACAGAGGAGCAAGCGAGTGCATTGCAACAAACCGCAGCCAGCATGGAAGAGATAAAAATTGCGGTAGTGAATAATACCAATAATGCCGTATTAGCAAACTCTATCACAGCACAAACGCGTGATTTGGCTATCGATGGCGCTAGCATTATGAATGATGCCATTACTTCGATGAAAAAAATTGAAGTCGGTACGTTAAAAGTCGCTGAAATCAATGACGTGGTAAACAATATTGCCAGTCAAACCAATATTCTTGCGTTGAATGCGGCAGTGGAAGCCGCTCGTGCAGGGGAGCAAGGGCGGGGTTTTACAGTTGTTGCAACAGAGGTTCGCAATTTAGCAGCCAGAAGTGCGGAAGCAGCTCGTGAAATTAATCAGATTATTCGAGCTTCTGTGGCGGATGTCGCACATGGTCGTGAACTGGTTAATAAAACCGGTGAGCATATACAAGAAATTGTCACCTCAATTACCAAAGTAAGCGATATTATGCAGGGAATTAGCATTGCATCGGAAGAGCAAAAAGTGGGAATTGAACAAATAGCCGTCGCGATAAACCAAATGGATTCTGTGGTTCAGCAAAATGCGGCTTTAGTAGAACAAGGAGCCACCTCAACCATGATGTTAGATGAAAAAGCACAAAATCTGACCGATAAAGTATCAGTTTTTCAAATCAAAGAATAAGCTTATCTTTAATTAATACACTAATATTTTAGTAAAAATAAACTCACCTTAGTTGCAATATTAGGGTGAGTTTTTTTTATTTTATGGCTAATCGATAAGGCGACTATTTCTTTTCTCTTCGTTTATTATTGAAAAATAATTATAGACAGCGCAAACTTTAGTGTTGTTAATAGTGCAATATAAAAACAGATAACTATTCCCTTCACCTGCAAATGACGAGGTTATTGCGTATCGATATTAAACAGTTATTTTATTTAATCGCTTTGGATAAAACGCAACATTTTGGTCAAGCTGCCGAGATGTGCCATGTTACACAACCTACCTTATCAATGCGATTACGTAATTTAGAAAAAGAGCTTGATGTGGTTCTTATCAAGCGTAGTTCTCGCTTTGAGGGATTTACCGAAGAAGGTGAGAAAATATTAAAATGGGCGAAAACTATGCAATCTGCTTACGATGGATTACAAGCAGAAGCCGCTAACTTTCGACAGCAACTATTTGGGCAACTGCGTATAGGTATTGTGCCTTTAACCAATTTAAATCCTATGCTGATGTTGCAGAAAATATCGGCACTATTCCCTGAGATAAGTTTTCAGGTGCTCTCAACGAATAGTGAAAATATTATAGATCGTCTTAATAGTAATAGTCTTGATATTGGTATCTGCTATTTGGAAAAAGCGAATACTCAACAGCATGAAATTTATGCATTAAAACAAACGGAGTTAGGGCTTTTATTTCATCGCAATCACTTTATGCCTTCAACAAGAACTATCTCGTGGCATGAAGCGGTTAAACAACCATTGGCTTTATTAAATAAAGAGAATCACTTTAGGCAATCCGTGGATTTAGCTTTTCAACGTTATAACTTACACCCCAAGGTGTTGGTCGAAAGTAGTTCTACATTACATCTTATTCAATCAGTTAATGCAGGGTTTTGCGCCTCGATTGTCCCTATTGCTAAAGGTATGGAGAATCTCAGCCAAGATCTCAATGTTGTACCTATTGTTGATGCAACCATTAATGCTCCATTGGGGGTTGTGATCCGCAAAGAAGAGCCGCGCTCTATATTAATTGAAAAATGCTTTGCACAAATGCGTACTTACTTAGAAAGTACAGGTCTATAGATGGATAGAGATAAAAAGGCGAGTATTAATAAATAGCTCGCCTTTGTTTTTTGTTTTGCGTATGAATTATGATTAAGCGACTTGTGTTTTTTTATCATAAATTCTGACAGGTATTGCTTTATAAGAGGGGGTACCACTCTCTTTATCAATATAATCTAATGGTACAAGGACATTGGCTTCTGGGTAATAAGCGGCCACTGTGCCAGGGGCAATGCTAAATGAAACAACTGTAATATTATCAAGTTGTAGTTTTCTATTTTCACTGACCGTTTCAATGGTGATTATATCACCTTCGTTTAAGCCTCTTGCTATCATATCGACATTATTCATAAACAGTATATCGCGTCTACCAAAGATGCCACGATAGCGATCATCAAGTGCATAAATGGTCGTATTATATTGGTCATGACTACGAATAGTGACTAAACGAAGAACATCATCACCCATGACCATTTTATTCTCTTTTACACCTTTAAATACCGAGAACATGGCTTTACCTGTGGGGGTATTCCAAACTCTCTCAACGGCAGGGAGTGGCATACGGAAACCCCCGGGGACACGAATTCGTTGGTTGTAATTATCAAATCCGGGAATGGTTTTTTCAATCATATCGCGAATAAGATCATAACTTTCCGTAAATCTTAGCCATGGGGTTTTGCTATCTGTCAGTGTTGCAGCAGCCATTTTTGCAACAATGACAGGCTCTGATTTTAATAATGGTGAAGCGGGTGTTAATTTACCAGAAGAGGCATGCACCATTGACATTGAGTCTTCGACCGTGATGGATTGACGACCTAATGCTTGTACATCTAATTCTGTTCTCCCCAAGCAAGGTAATATAAAGGTATTTTTTGCCGTTAATAAATGTGAGCGATTTAATTTAGTGCCGATGTGTACACTTAAATCAAGCTTTCTCATTGCAGCAAATGACTGTTGAGGGTCGGGTAATGCCACGGCAAAATTACCCCCTAAACAAATTAACGCTTTTGCTTTGCCATCAACCATCGCTTGCATTGCGTTAACTGCATCGTGACCATGTTTATAAGGTGGTTTAAAACCAAAAGTTTGTTCTATTTTTTGTAAAAATTCGACAGATGGTTTTTCTGTGATCCCAACAGTTCGGTTACCTTGCACATTAGAATGCCCACGTAATGGACATATGCCAGCACCCGGCTTACCAATATTCCCTTTCATTAATAATAAATCAGCAATCAGACGCACATTCGCTGTACCTTTGTTATGTTGGGTGATCCCCATACCATAGGTAATAATGGTGGCCGGAGAATTGGCATAAAGGAGTGCGACACTCTCAATATCTGCTTGCGAAAGGCCACTTTCACTTTCAATATCTTGCCAAGAAGTTTGTTTAAGATCTTCAACTACGGCTTCAAAACCTAGTGTATGCTCAGCAATAAAATCGTGGTCGAGAATATCTCCACGCTCATTATCCCACTCAATTAAGGTTTTCATAATGCCTTTTAACGCCGCAGCATCACCACCGGCTTTGACTTGATAATAAGATGAGGCGATATTGGTTGAGCTATAAGTCGCCATCTCAATAACACTTTGAGGGTCGGTAAATCGCTCTAAAGCACGTTCTTTCAATGGATTAAATACAACAATAGGTACACCACGACGAGCTACTTCATGCAGTGTTCCCATCATTCTTGGGTGATTAGTTCCAGGGTTATGTCCAATGGCAATAATGAGTTGAGTGTTATCAAAGTCATCTAAAGAAACTGTGCCTTTACCTATGCCAATCGATTGAGGTAAGCCTACACTAGTCGGTTCATGACACATATTTGAGCAATCAGGAAAATTATTGGTGCCATATTCTCGCGCAAACAGTTGGAATAGATACGCGGCTTCGTTGGAAGCTCTACCTGAGGTGTAGAATTCAACACTATCAGGTGATGGCATATTTCTTAATAGCTCACCAATACGAGTAAATGCTTGCTCCCAAGTCACAGGACGAAGAGTGTCAGTATCTGCATCATACGCGAGAGGATGGGTTAAACGACCGTAGCCTTCTAATTCGAAGTCTGACTTTGTCAGCAATTCTGTTACGGTATGTTGTGCTAAAAATTCAGGTGTGACTCTTTTTTTTGTTGCTTCCCATGTGACCGCTTTAGCTCCATTTTCACAAAATTGGAAAGTAGAATGATGCTCTTTGTCTGGCCATGCACAGCCGGGGCAATCAAAACCATCAGGCTGATTAGTATTAAGCAATGTTTTAGGTGCAATAAAAGCATCCATTTGAGTGCGTACCGCGATAGCTGTTGCTTTTAATGCCCCCCATCCTCCTGCGGGTCCATTATAGGGTTTCACTCCAGGAATAGGTGATTTTTTCTTACTCATATAGACATTCCTAAAACGTTAATAATAATATTTAATGATGAATAGTTAGCAGGTGAATATAAAAAGCAATAAGGTTATATAATTTAAAATATATTTCTTACTAGAAATAAAGGATATATTTAGACTTGTTAATACCAATAAATAATAATTTATTGGTATTAAAGTTATATAATCTGCAATTCTTCTGTTACTTAAGAAGTTAAAATAATGTAATTATATTGTCAATGAGTAAAATAGGCTAAATGACGCTTTATAACTTTATTTTATATGATGATAGAGCATATCTATCGTGTGATAAAATCAATTTATTTGACTCTCTGTTATTACTTGGTTAAAAATGTTAATACGCTAATGGACAAGTTTTTTAAACTTGATTTATTGAAAAAATGACGAAATAACAGTTTGTTGGCTACCATGGTATCGTTATGTGATTTATTACGTAATGATTTTTTGTTGTTCTCTTTTTTAGTAATTAAGAGAGGGGAATTTAAATAGTATATCTATATAAACTCACTATCTTCAGTTTTTACTTTCTGAAAATAAAGTGAGGTTAATCAGCATTCATAATAAAAACTAAATAAGATTTTTGTGAGAAAAATATAATTAGGATAATAGAAAATGAATAAATTTATAGAATATAGATTTATATTGAGAGAGGCATTATGTTTGGATTAGATGCTTTTCACCTAGCAAGAATACAATTCGCGTTTACCGTTTCATTTCATATTATATTCCCTGCTATCACCATAGGATTAGCTAGCTTTCTAGCCCTATTAGAAGGCTTATGGTTAAAAACAAAAGAACCAAGTTACCTTTCTTTATATCATTTTTGGATAAAAATTTTTGCCGTAAACTTTGGTATGGGTGTGGTATCAGGGTTAGTGATGGCATATCAATTCGGGACTAACTGGAGTGGTTTTTCACAATTTGCCGGTAGTATCACAGGGCCGATGCTAACTTATGAAGTCTTGACCGCCTTTTTCTTAGAAGCGGGATTTCTTGGCATTATGTTGTTTGGTTGGAATAAAGTGGGGCGAAAACTTCACTTCTTTGCAACTTGTATGGTAGCGCTTGGCACATTAATTTCTACTTTTTGGATCTTGTCATCCAATAGTTGGATGCAAACACCACAAGGCTATACTATTGAAAATGGTGTTGTCGTGCCTGTTGATTGGCTACAGGTCGTGTTTAATCCTTCCTTCCCTTACCGTTTATTGCATATGTCTATTGGGGCTTTTTTAGCCAGTGCTTTATTTATCGCCTCTTGTGCCGCATGGTTATTATTAAAAGGACAAAATACAGCACCTGTACGAAAAATGTTTTCTATGGCCTTATGGTTAGTACTAATTATTGCCCCCATACAAGCGTTTGTAGGAGATGCTCATGGATTAAATACACTAGAACATCAACCGGCTAAAATCGCAGCTATAGAAGGGCATTGGGATAATGCAACGAAAGAAGCGACTCCGCTGATTTTATTTGGCATCCCAGATATGGCGGAAGAAAAAACAAAATATGCGATTGAAATTCCTTATTTAGGTAGCCTGATCCTTACCCATAGTTTAGATAAGCAAATTCCGGCATTAAAAAGTTTTGCACCGGAAGATAGACCTAATTCTAGCATTATATTTTGGTCATTTAGAGTCATGGCAGGTTTAGGTATGCTGATGATTTGCTTAGGTTTGTTGAGCGTTATTTTACGTAAGAAGAAAAGACTCTATCACTCACCCCTTTTCTTACGCTTTGCATTATTAATGGGGCCTACAGGACTGATTGCGATCCTTGCGGGGTGGTTTACCACAGAAATTGGCCGTCAGCCTTGGGTTGTTTATGGTCTACAACGTACCAAAGATGCCGTTTCTGCTCATGGTGATATTCAAATGAGTTTGAGCTTATTGGCCTTTATTTTGGTTTATTTTTCAGTATTTGGCATTGGGTATTTTTATATGGTGCATCTGATGAAGAAAGGCCCTGTAGTGCTTAAATCCGACCAATTAACACAGGGTGAAAAATAATGAATATTGATTTTTCGATGATTTGGTTTGCGATCATTATTTTTGCCACACTTATGTATATTATTGCAGATGGATTTGATCTGGGGATTGGCATTATTTTGCCTTTTACCCGAGATAAAATACAAAGAGATACCATGATTAATAGTGTGGCACCAGTTTGGGACGGCAATGAAACATGGTTAGTATTAGGAGGGGCTGCGCTCTATGGTGCTTTTCCTCTTGCCTATGCAGTTATTATTGATGCGTTAACAATACCACTGACATTGATGCTTATTGGGCTTATTTTCCGTGGTGTGGCATTTGAATTTCGCGTTAACGCACTTCCTAAACATCGCCTATTTTGGGATTCAGCTTTTATTGGTGGCTCTTTTCTTGCTACCTTTTGCCAAGGGATCACAGTAGGTGCAGTTATTAATGGTTTTAATGTGACAGAGCGCCATTTCAGTGGCTCGGCATTGGATTGGTTAACACCATTCCCTATTTTCTGTGGTTTTGCTTTGTTAGTCACTTATGCATTGTTAGGCAGTTCATGGTTGATTATGAAAACAGAGCATCAACTGCATCGTAAAATGTGCACTATAACGGTGTATCTGGCTATTACATTGCTGGTGGTTATTGCAATAGTAAGCTTATGGACACCACTTACACATGCAGATATTGCACAACGCTGGTTTAGTTTACCTAATTTATATTTTTTATTACCTGTTCCGTTGCTCGTATTGGCTTGTGCTTGGGGCATTGTTCGTAGTGCCTATAATTATGGTCATTATCAGCCTTTTCTATTATCACTTTTATTGGTACTTATTGGTTTTGCAGGATTAGGGATCAGTATCTTTCCTTATATTATTCCACCTTCTATTTCGATTTGGCAGGCGGCAGCACCTGTTTTAAGTCAGCAATTTATGTTAGTTGGAGCGGTTATAATTATTCCTGTGATATTAGCCTATACCAGTTGGAGTTATTATGTATTTCGTGGAAAGGTAAATGCCAATGAAAGTTATCATTAGTCATTTTTTAACAATAAAACCAACGAAAAATAAAGCTCGTTGGTATCAACAAATCGGATGGATGATAATTATTTGGTCTTTAAGTGTATTAAGTCTTGCAATTATCGCCTCATTATTTAAATTATTAATGTACAGCGCAGGAATGAGAACGCATTAATAACATAAAAGATGTATTATTAATAAAAAAGGCAGTGTTATTAATTAACACTGTCTTTTTTATTTGTTTTTATTTTATTAATTACAATAAATTATAATATTGGTCAGGTTTAACTCTGATGGGGAGTGGAGTGATATCTTGCATCTCTAATAAATTCCTTTCTATGGTGTTACATATTGCATTTAATGGTAAGTCATTGGCAGAAACACCGAATGGATCTTCTAACTCTTCAGCTAATGAGTCCCAAGATAAAAAAGTATAAGAGATAAATACGGAAACAAATGGCGTCATATAGTGGAGATCGGCAACCAATGCAAAAGGTAGCAGAGCACAGAATAGATATACCGTACGTTGCAATATGAGCGTATAGGCAAAAGGTACAGGAGTATTTGAAATACGTTCACAGCCACCCAATACATCAGATAAGTTATTAATATCTTTATTAATTGATTGAAAGATAACATCACTTATTACTTTGTTATCTCGCAACTCGCCAATTTTTAGGCCAATATGTAATAAAATCCGATTAGTGGGGTAAGGGCTATTCATTATCTCATCAAATAAAGGTCGGGGTAAGAGGCGATAGAGATCGACCATTGGGTTTGTTTTTCTTAGCTCATGTTTTAGACTCCAACTAAAAGCAATAAGTAGATTGGAAAAGTCACGATTAAATTGTTTATCTTCCGGTAATAAGGCTTTTATATTTCTTAATATGTTGCGATGGGTAATTAACATATTTCCCCATAATGTCCTTGCCTCCACAAGTCGGCTATAACTTGCATTATTTCTAAAACCAAGAAATATTGCGATAGCAATACCTAATAAACTAAATGGGGCAACAGTTAAATGAATACCTAATAACTCATACCATTGATAAACCAAAATAGCGATAATAGACATTGCAATATTAAGACATAAGCGAAAGATTATTTTTGATAGCACTGAACCGTGCCAATCAAATAACCGAAAAAACCAGTGTTGATTAGGACGTATGACCATAATAATAGTGATATAAAAAGAAAGTTTGTTAAGTTATTATCGCAATAAAATAAATAATAATCTAATTAATTCTATTGAAAGATTAAGATTGTTATATCAACAATATAGTTGATATAGCCCAGTCCGAAAGTTCAGACTTTCATAATACACTTAATTTCTTTCCTCATCTTCAGAAAGGGAATAATTCAAATGCTGAACCAATGGGGTATTTTCAAAAAAACTTAAGATTTTTAAGTTTGTTTTTGTCCATCACTTCAAACCCTTATAATTCCATTCTCTTTTCTTATGTATTCAATACAAATATTCAAAAGACCTTCAGTGACATAACTCAGAAATGCAAGCTCTTCATCTAGCCACTGGCGTAACTGTTCTTCGGTAACAGAATAAACCTCATTATCAAAAATTTGAGATCCTTCGTTTTCTTCATCAACATAGCACCCGATCACTTCATCAAATAAAACCGTGCCTTTAAACTCGTTATATAAATCCATATCTGTACACATCCGCTCCAGTGGGGGTAATTCCTGCGACCCAAAATAGTCATCCAATTCTTCATTGGTATAAATAGCGGATTTGAGAATATGTTTCCATACATGTTCTGGACAGTATTTTTTTGTATTAATTAAACTAAATCGTTCTAGCCCGCTTTCTTCGATGGGTTCTGGATAGATAGTAATGAAAGCGGAGTATGTAAAAGTAAATTTTTTGCGTAATAGCTCCATTAATAACGGATTTACTTTTTCATATTTTTCATAATCAGTGTGTAGGGATTCAAGCATTGTTCTTAATGTTATGAGACATTGGCATTTTTCAAAAATAGTTTTGCTTATTGTTGTTGCATAAACAGCTTGCTTTGCTTCTTTTTCATAATCTTCAATATTGTTATACTCTTTGAAGGTTTTAAAATCCTTTTCAGTTATTGTGTTTTTTCTTGCCAACCATAAAACTCTAATCCTGCAAATAACCATCAAAACAATTAGAAACAACAAAAAACCAAGAAAAAAATACATACCGACCCTTATAAAATAATAATTACAATTTTTTATAATAATATAATACTTACCTTAAATTAATTATATTTTTTATGTAGTTAAAAAAACAAAAATCTGGTTTTTATATTGGGACGATTTACCTACATCTCCATCAAATTTCGTCAGTAGTAAGGAGGGGGATACTGAAAGTCCTGAGTAATAAACCACAGGGGATCTGTATATGCTGAGCACAGTTTGTCACAAATACACCAAACTACATGGTCGGTTTTGTGATTCGCTTCCGCGTGCTGGCGAACTGTCCGTTAAGCTGGTGGCTATATAGATTTTTGAAACTGAAATGAATTACAAATATATTGGGGAAAATTAGCATGACATACTTTGAGAAAATAAAAGTCGTCGTAACATGTCATGAAAAAAATTAGGGCAGTAAAAAAATCTCAGGGGGCAAAAAGGGGGCAATAACCCTTAGATACAAAAAAGCCACTTTTCTCAAAGTGGCTTAATATGCTGATTTAACAGCTAAAATTTGGTGGCCCCTACTGGACTTGAACCAGTGACCAATCGATTATGAGTCGACTGCTCTAACCAACTGAGCTAAGGGGCCTTAATGGTGTGAGATTATACGTGCCATTTGAGGCGAGGTCTAGCCTTTGTGTGACTGTATGCGCAATTTATGTTCAATATAGAGCAGAAAAAATAAATTAAATAATAATCTTTTATTTCAATGAGATAGTTTAAAAAGAAAGACTTGATGAGTAAAAAATCGACAAGGGTAAAAATAAAAGGGTGATTTTTTGTAAATAGAGGTAGAAAAAATCAGCAGATTTTTAGCGAAAACGATAGCGGTTACTTAAGATAGACCAAAAAGAGAATAGGAATGATAAAAGTAAATTATCAGCGCTGAAAACAGATATGGTTTAGACCAGATAATAAAAAACGCCTGTGAGTCACAGGCGTTTGTATTACTACCAAAATCAAAGAGATTGATTATTCATCAAGGAAGCTACGTAGCACTTCAGAACGGCTTGGGTGGCGTAATTTACGCAACGCTTTTGCTTCAATCTGACGGATACGTTCACGGGTAACATCAAATTGTTTACCCACTTCTTCCAATGTATGGTCGGTATTCATATCGATACCAAAGCGCATACGCAGGACTTTAGCTTCACGCAGTGTTAAACCACCTAATACTTCGTGTGTCGCTGAACGTAAACTTTCTGATGTTGCTGAATCCAGAGGTAATTCGAGGGTAGTATCCTCGATAAAATCACCTAAATGTGAATCTTCATCGTCACCAATTGGGGTTTCCATGGAGATAGGCTCTTTAGCGATTTTTAGTACCTTACGGATTTTATCTTCAGGCATCAGCATACGTTCTGCAAGCTCTTCTGGTGAAGGCTCACGTCCCATCTCTTGCAACATTTGGCGCGAGATACGGTTTAGCTTATTAATCGTTTCAATCATATGTACCGGAATACGAATGGTACGTGCCTGATCGGCGATTGAACGAGTAATAGCCTGACGGATCCACCATGTTGCATAAGTTGAGAACTTATAACCACGACGATATTCAAATTTATCAACCGCTTTCATTAGACCAATATTCCCTTCCTGGATCAGGTCAAGGAACTGTAAGCCACGGTTGGTATATTTTTTCGCGATAGAGATAACTAAACGTAAGTTCGCTTCGACCATCTCTTTTTTCGCACGGCGTGCTTTTGCTTCACCGATAGACATACGACGGTTAATATCTTTAACCTGTTCGATTGTCAGTCCTGTTTCAACTTCAATTTGTTGTAACTTTTGTAAGCTACGTTGTACTTCTTCTTCAATACCTGCCAGTTTTTCAGACCAAGGTTTATTCATCGCACGAGCGGCAGTAAACCATGTGTCGTTAGTTTCATTACCTGTAAACAGAGTAATGAAGTTTTTCTTAGGCATTTTGACCTGATCAACACAAAGACGCATGATGTGACGCTCTTGAGCACGGACTCTGTCCATCATTTCACGCATGTTGTTAACCAGATAATCAAACTGTTTTGGCACTAAGCGGAACTGTTTGAAAATTTCTGATAACTGTAAAATTTCCAGTTCGGTATCTTTATGATTACGACCTTTGGCCTTAATAGATTGACGCGTTTTTTCGTACTGTTCACGAAGCTCGGTGAATTTTTGGCGAGCAAGTTCAGGATCGATGCTGTTATCATCATCGCTATCGCTGTCTGTGTCGCTATCTTCATCTTCGTCTTCATCTTCGTCATCGGCGCTGTTGTCGATTTCATCGTCGTCTTTGCCTAAATTGACATCATCACTTTCTGCCACTTCTTCGGCATTAGGGTCAATAAAGGCAGTAATTAAATCAGAAAGACGCGCTTCACCGGCTTCAACACGATCATATTGTTCAAGAAGATAAGTGATTGCTTCAGGATATTCAGCAACTGAGCATTGAACTTGGTTAATACCATCTTCAATGCGTTTTGCGATATCAATTTCACCTTCCCGGGTGAGCAGTTCAACGGTTCCCATTTCGCGCATATACATACGCACAGGATCGGTTGTACGGCCAATTTCAGATTCTACACTAGAAAGTACCTGAGCAGCGGCTTCGACAGCATCATCATCAGTGTCATTTGAATTTTCTGCCAACATCAGATCATCGGCATCAGGTGCTTCTTCCATGACCTGAATGCCCATGTCGTTAATCATCTGGATGATGTCTTCGATTTGATCTGAATCGACGATATCTTCCGGCAGATGGTCATTGACCTCAGCATAGGTCAGGTAGCCTTGCTCCTTACCTTTCGTAACAAGTAGCTTCAGCTGTGACTGCGGGTTTTGCTCCATAAGACGGTATCCACACTTCAAAGTAATTTGGGTTGGTGTCGGTCGGCGATAAACGGTTCAGCCAACAATAACTACGGAGGGGCATTTTCATTGTCGATTGCTACGATCCCCTCAGCGTAGCAAATGTAGGTTATTTTTTATACCTACCGATAGCGGCAATTAAGCCGTGTTTTTAATCTTAATTTAGGTTTTACTTTTTAACGCGAGCCTGTATTATCAATTGGACTTCTTCGCGTTCATTTTGTGTTAGACCTTCAGTTCTCTCTTTGGCAATGAGGGCGTTTAAACGTTCATCCATTGCGGTTAAAAAGAGATGATCTAACGTATCTGTAAATGTTTTTTCAGCTATCTCATCTATATCTATATCGTTCCACATCGCCAGTTTTTCAAGTTGTTTACCGAATTTATTCTCTCGATAGAGTTCGATAATCTGACCTGTATTCAAGCCTGGCTGTGCTTGGCAAAGAGAAACTAATTCAATAAAAAGCGATAAACCCGCTATTTTTTCTGTATTTAGCCCCTCAAGCGGTGGCACTAATTGGCAAAACTCGGGATTTTGTATCAACAAGGCAATTAAAATACGCATTGGTGTAGTACGTAGTTTTGTCGGTTGATACGATGTTTCGTGATGTAGCGAGTTTCTACCAAATAAACGATCCATCTGCTCAATATCGGGATTTCCCGTTAAATTTCCAAGCTCTCTTAATAAATATAGACGTAAAGTCTCACTTGGGATCTGATCAATTAATGGGCGCGCTAAACTATAGAGTTTGCCATTGCCTTCTTGGGTGCTCAAATCCACTTGTGGAACCAGCGAATCAAATAAAAACTCAGATAAAGAGTGTGCTTGTTCCATTCGTTTTTCAAATGCCTCTTTCCCTTCGCGGCGAACCAGTGAATCAGGATCATCGCCTTCAGGTAAAAACATAAAACGTAAAGAACGGCCATCGTTTAAAAAAGGCAGTGCAGTTTCTAATGCTCGCCATGCGGCATCTCGTCCTGCTCTATCACCATCATAGCAGCAAATAACGTTATCCGTAGTTCTAAACAGCAACTGGATATGCTCTGCGGTTGTTGATGTACCCAACGAGGCGACAGCATAATCAATACCAAACTGCGCTAATGCCACAACATCCATATAACCTTCAACCACTAATAACTTAGCTGGGTTAGGGTGAGTCTGTTGTGCTTCATAAAGCCCGTAAAGTTGGCGGCCTTTATGGAAAATCTCTGTTTCTGGGGAGTTTAAGTATTTGGGTAAATCATCACCTAATACACGTCCACCAAATGCAATAACACGACCTCGTCTGTCTCTAATCGGAAACATAACGCGCTGACGAAAACGGTCATAAGTGCGACCTTTATCGTTTGTTATTACCATTCCTGCTTCAAGTAACAGGGCTTGATTATCGGGATTTTGCCCAAAACGTTTTAGGATATTGTTCCAACCCGTAGGTACAAAGCCGATAGAAAAGCGGGTAATAACCTCTTCACTTAGCCCGCGATGCGCAAGATAATTTCTTGCTTCCTGAGCGTCAGGGGTATTGAGGGTGCTTTTGTAATACTGATTCAATTTCTCCATCACTTGATAGAGATTTTGTCTTATATGTCGCTCAATCGGGCTACTGCCAGTTCCTGATTCATAAGGAACTTCTAACCCATGCATTGCTGCTAACTCTTCAATGGTTTCGACAAAATCAAGTCTGTCGTAGTTCATCAAAAAATCAATAGCATTGCCATGCGCACCGCAACCAAAACAGTGATAAAACTGTTTGTCGCTATTTACTGTAAAAGAGGGCGTTTTTTCATTATGAAACGGACAACACGCTGAATGATTTTTGCCTTGTTTTTTAAGCGGCACACGAGCGTCGATAAGATCGATGATATCGGTTCGTGCTAATAAATCATTGATAAATGAACGTGGAATTCGTCCAGCCATAAGCCCTTTTACGCCTGTTGTTGAACGAGAATAAGCCGCGCTCTCATAAGAAAGCACGGCCTTTTAACTGCGACTACAGTGTCTGCATAAATTGCGGTATCAGCCGCAAAATATTAGTACAGACGAGTACGACGTGCGTTTTCGCGAGCTAATTTTTTAGCGTGACGTTTTACTGCTGATGCTTTAGCGCGTTTACGCTCAGTCGTTGGTTTTTCATAAAATTCACGACGACGAACTTCTGCTAATACGCCTGCTTTTTCGCAAGAGCGTTTGAAACGACGAAGAGCAACGTCAAATGGCTCGTTTTCACGTACTTTGATTACCGGCATGTGCCTCTCACCTCAATAGAAATCGGTTTGTGCTGGCATGATTTTAGCCAGCCGACATTTAAAATGGTGCGGAATTTTACTTCAAAGCAGGGCACTTTGTAAAGAGATGCACAAAATTGAAACGCAAACTCTCACTTTTGTGTCTTAATTTATTCAAAACACAACGTGATAGTTGCTAACCACACATTTAAATCATGTAAAATAGGTGGGTAATTATAGACCAGAAAAAGAAATTTGTCACATACTGGTATGTAAAAGTTGTGGCGAAGGCGTATTAAATTAGCGAAATAATGCTACAATCGATCCATTACGCCATTGCGCGAGGAAGAATTTGGAAGCGTCATGCGAGTTTTAGGTATTGAAACATCTTGCGATGAAACCGGTATCGCAATTTACGATGATAAAGCCGGTCTGTTAGCGAATCAACTCTATAGCCAAATAAAACTGCACGCCGACTATGGTGGTGTTGTTCCCGAGCTTGCTTCACGAGATCATATCCGCAAAACAGTGCCACTGATCCAAGCCGCCCTTAAAGAAGCAAATTTAACTGCAAAAGATATTGATGCGGTCGCTTATACTGCAGGACCAGGGCTGGTAGGGGCATTGCTGGTGGGGGCGACTATTGGTCGTTCTCTGGCGTTTGCATGGGATGTGCCTGCTATTCCAGTTCACCATATGGAAGGGCATTTATTAGCACCGATGCTTGAAGAGAAAACGCCAGATTTTCCTTTCGTGGCGTTACTTGTCTCGGGGGGGCATACACAATTAATTAGTGTAACAGGGATTGGGGAATATACCCTGTTAGGTGAGTCTATTGATGATGCTGCCGGTGAAGCATTTGATAAAACAGCCAAGCTATTGGGGCTTGATTATCCCGGCGGCCCTGTTTTATCAAAAATGGCACAACAAGGTGTAGAAGGACGTTTTGTTTTTCCTCGTCCCATGACAGACAGACCCGGACTCGACTTTAGTTTCTCTGGTTTAAAAACCTTTGCCGCTAATACCATTCGTCAAAACGATGATTCAGAGCAAACTCGAGCAGATATTGCGCGTGCTTTTGAAGATGCCGTAGTAGATACTTTGGCAATAAAATGTCGTCGAGCATTAGAGCAAACAGGCTTTAAACGCTTAGTGATGGCTGGGGGCGTAAGTGCTAACCGTACTTTACGCGCCAAAATGGCGATGATAATGGAACAACTCGGAGGGGAAGTGTTTTATGCTCGCCCTGAGTTATGTACCGATAATGGTGCCATGATTGCTTTGGCGGGGATGATCCGTTTTAAAGGTGGTACCGAGGGGCCTTTAGGGGTGACAGTGAGACCACGTTGGCCTTTAGCTGAATTACCTGCTTTAGCGGATAAATAATTAGCCATTGGCGGTGTTGGCAATGATAAGTGCTTGGCTTAAGTACTAAGCACTTATGTTTGGTTACAATTAAAGTGAATTATGCCAATGCCGTCCAACCAAGAAGGCTAACTCTAATGATTGTGTCCGGTTAAGACGAGGGTCACATAAAGTTTGATAACCATGACTTAGGTCAGTGTATCGAATTTGTTGCAATCCTCCAGTACATTCAGTGACTTCTTGTCCGGTCATTTCTAAATGTATCCCTCCAGCCTGTATGCCCATCTCATGTAAAATATGAATAAAAGCACGAGTTTCTTCGGCAATATCATTGAAATGTCGGGTTTTCATACTGTCATTTGCTGATTGTGTATTGCCATGCATTGGATCTATTTGCCAAATAACCGCTCGTTGATGTTCTTTTACCGTTCTTACTAATTCCGGAAGATATGCATGAATAGCATCTTTACCCACGCGAATGATTAAGATAATTTTTCCAACTTCATTGCTCGGGTTAAGAGTATCTATTAGCTTAATCAGTTTTTCTCCTGACATTCTGGTGCTGCATTTTATACCGATAGGGTTTTCAATACCTCGTAGGTACTCGATATGGGCATGATCAATATCGGTTGTTCGTTCTCCTACCCAAACCATATGTGCTGAACAGTTATACCATTTGTTGTCAATGGAATCTTGACGAGTCATCGATTCCTCATAATGCAGTAACAAAGCTTCATGACTAACATAATAAGAAGAGGTATCGGGCTGTTTATTAATAATATGGTGTTGTGAATGATAGAGTTGTTCTAGCAAATGGAAATAATGCTCAGGCTCTGTAGAGCCAGGATGAGCGTTAATATCCAAGGCCCATTGTTGCTTGGTATATTGTGTATAATTCATCGCACGTAACAGATTTAAGGTCGCTGCTGAGTGATGATAGGCAGTTATCATTCTAATCGGATCTGGCTCTCTACTTTTAACTGAAAAATCAAGACCATTAATAATTTCTCCTCGATAGCTGGGTAAAGTTAAGCCATTTTGTGTTTCAAATGCTTGGCTACGAGGTTTAGCGTATTGTCCAGCCATACGACCTAATTTAATCACCGGCAATCCCGTTGATTGTTCAATTAATGCGGACATTTGCGATAAAGTGAATGTTAAATCACGGATAATAGTGGCTTGGCAATCATCAAAAGATTCTGCACAGTCTCCTCCTTGCAGAAGAAAAGCTTCACCATTTGCAACAAGTTTTAATAAATTTTTAAATGCTCTGATTTCGGAAGCTAAAATTAGCGGGGGATAATGCTTAAGCTTTTCTTTGCAATAATTTAAGGCATGTATATCTGGGTATTCAGGGAGTTGCTTGGCGGGTAAAGATTTCCATAATGATGGGTGCCAAGAGATGGAAAATATATTCTGTAATGATAGGGTGTTTTCTATTGGTAAATATTGATGATTTTGTTCTGTTAAAACATCAATATTATAGGTGCTAAACATAGAAAGTGCTCCTGCGATTATAGTAAGAATAGAAAAAGCGAGGTGATCCTCGCTTTTTGTTATCCTTGGGGTTGAGATGTTTCTAAATAGGTTTTAATGACGCCATTTTGCCTTGCAACATAGTCTTCTCTAACGGGGGTATAGACATCAATAACCTCAGAAGGCTCTAAAGCAATTGCGTGATGAACGGCCCATGAGGGAATAATAAAAGAGTCGCCAGCATGTAAATAAACAATGCGGTTATTTACCGTCAGTTTCAAAGAGCCTTTTAGTATAGATGTGGCAGTTTCATGTTCATGTTTATGTTCAGGAATAATGGCATTAGTTTTAAATGTCCAAAATGCCATTGTAAAATTAGAGCCATGAATAAATTTAGCTTGAATTTTACTTTCTTCACCTTCGTTTCTATTTAGATCCATATCATAAGAGATCATTTCACTAGATAAATATAAGCTCATAGTTTTTTCCTTTTTATTAACCAAGTGACTAGATAATTAACGTTTTGACTGTTGTGATGTAATTAATTACTTAATTTAATTTTGAATGAATAGAAAATCCCATAGGGACAGGGCCAAAATCATATAAAATATTTAAATGATATTTTTTAGCTGCACTAAGTGTGGTAATACAGCCATCTACTCGCCCTAAACCACATTGAAGTGCTGCTTCACTATTTGAATTAAAAAGAACTCTTTCAATATTATCGAGTTCTGTTATTTTTCTAAATAGATCTTGTGGTGCGGGATGAGAACCTAACTTTTTTATCTCCTTAATATTATTAAATCGGCTAGCAAATAGCATGTTATGGGTATCCATAACAAAACAATCTGTTAATTTGATAAAAGAGAGATTATTAAAAACAATATTGTGTAAAAAAGGATAAACAATACAACCTAATAGAATACTATTTTGGCTTACCTCCATTTCTTTTACTGCGGTTTCTAATGTAGGGTGAAGAATAATATTTCCTTGTTGATTATTTTTATTTAGCCAATAATAAGCGGCTTTCTCACAGTTTGTTCCTGCAGGACCCAATGTATGAATATTTATCATGGTCAGTCACCTTTATTTATTATATACGTCCCGTTATATTGATAAGTTCTGGTAAACGTTGTCCATGTTTGATTTTTTCTAGCATGTTATTTTCAATGCTATCTATCTTAATCGCTTCTTCTAGAACATTATCGACGAGTGAAAAAGGGATAATCACGGTGCCATTAGGGTCGGATATCACTAAATCACCACTACAGATTGTGGCATGCTCAATGGTGCATTGAGTGCCAGTCTCACTGACAAAATAAGCGCCTTGTGTATCTGTAGGAGTAAGATTGGTGGCAATGACTGGAATGGTTAGATTGGTGAGATCTTTCTTGTCTCGTACCGCTCCCCCTAAAATAACTCCTTCAAAGCCTAATTTTTCAAAATAAGTACAACTCATGCCACCTGCAAGTGCTGCTTCTGTTATTAGTTCATGTCCTCCGGCTATATAGAATAATCCTTTTGCATCTGTTATTTCAGGGACTAAAAAAGAACTAACTTGTTCCCACGTAGAAGGTTGTTTATTTAAAATAGATTTTTGTTTTCTAATTAATTTCCATTGCACAGTATAAGCTTGTCCAACAGAATAAAAGTTTTCTAGGTTAATACTTTTTAATTGACTATTTAATACAATGGTTTTTCCTAAACTATCGAGAATATCGACTAATGTAGGAGTACTAAGTTGCATTCTTTTTATTAATGCAATTTTATTGGCAGATATTTTTTGTAGCATGGTGAACTCCAATGTTTCACAGAGTTAAATGATTATTTTTTTATGGTTATTAATTAATAGATGTAAGTTGGTTTTTTTTCAAGCTATTTATTTCGTTAAATTTGATTTTTTATATAAGTTTATCTTATTTAAGATTTTTATTTTTAATGTTTTTTTGTAATAAATAAAACCAATGTTGATATATTTAATCTAAATATAGAAGGGTATTATTAATAATGTTATTTATTATTTTTATTTTTCGAATATAAAAAGGGTGTTTTTTTATGTGTGATTATTTTTAATTTATTTATATTTTATAATAGAATTTTATTATTAAATAAAAAAGGTCACTTAGTTAATAAATGACCTTTTTTTAATAAGGATAAGCGTTAATCTTCTTTTTCTTGCTCTTTGGCTTCTTGGATTATCTCTTTATCTGTTTTCTCTGTCTTTTTTTTCAGCTTATGCCAAATGCGACTCTCTTGTCCTCGCCATAAACGTTGAATATTGTCATGATGACGGTAAAGTACTAAGCATGATAATAGTGCAACGGGATAAGTGAATTCGGGTTTAAACCACCAGACATAAAATGGGGCAAGCAATGCACTGATAATAGCACCCAGTGAGGAATAGCCACTGAGTAAAACAGTTAGTAGCCATGTTCCCGCAATCAGTCCGCTAAGATCCCAACCAATAGCAGCGATAGAGCCAAATGCAGTAGCAACCCCTTTTCCGCCTTTAAAGTGGAAAAAAACAGGGTAAATATGGCCTAGGCAAGCCGCTATTGCGACAATACCGAGATAAAAGGGAGGCACATTTAGGTAATAGGCGAGCCAAACGGGGATCATCCCTTTTAGGACGTCACAGATAAGCACAGATGCCGCTGCAAGTTTACCACCAATACGTAGCACATTGGTGGCGCCAGGATTACCAGAGCCAAATTTTCTTGGATCAGGGAGTCTTGCCAGTCGGCAAATCAAAATCGCGCTGGAGATTGAGCCGCACAAATAGGCGAAGATGATCATTCCAAGTGCGTTAGCACTCATTTGTATTCTCCAATGTTGATGAACGTTCGTTAGACATGTATGGATAATACGCATATTTCATCGGAAGTGGTATCCGATGAGCAGAAAAAATAAGAGATGACGTGATGGATATCGTATTTATTGAACAATTATCAGTAATAACCACAATCGGTGTTTATGATTGGGAAAAAACCATTAAGCAAAAGTTAGTGTTCGATATCGAAATGGAGTGGGATAATAAGCGCGCATCCCAAACCGATGATGTTGCTCACTGTTTAGATTATGCCAGTGTCAGTCACGCCATAATAGAGTATGTGGAAAAGCGACGTTTTGAATTAGTCGAGCGTGTTGCTGAAGAAGTGGCACAGCTACTGATAACTCAGTTTTCTGTACCACGAGTCAAAATAAAATTAGCTAAACCAGGGGCGATAGCACAAGCCGCCAACGTCGGGGTGATTATTGAGCGTTACGCTTAATATTTGCCACACACAATAGTTAAAGTCGCGATTTCCATTCTATTATCGCGACTTCTCTTTGTTTAGTTAATGCTTCTCGTATGGCACTGCCTTTTAAACCACGACTGACAATTGATTTAACATCAACTTGATTGGCAATCTTAAAGGCTTGGCGAAAAAATATTCCTTGGGGATAAGGCAAATTTTCTGATCCTTGGCGTCCCCTTGCATCGGCCTCGCTAATTATAGCGAGTTGATCGATGCGTTCTGGTTTGCGCCAAGCATCAATCGCATCGAAAAGTCGAATTATTTTTGAGGGGCGCATTTTTTCTATGCGGTGGAGATGATCGTGATATTTGGCTGCCAGTTTGGCGAGATCACGTATCTGGTTAGGAATACGATAACGTTGGCACAGAGCCTCAACTAAAGGAACACCCGCAGGGCCATGTCCGTGATGGTGAGGCCAATTTTCTACCGGGGTAACACCTTTACCGAGATCATGACAAAGTGCGCTAAAACGTACCGCGATATCGTCAGTCAACCGGCTGGCCATGGCTAATACCATCATGGTATGGATACCCGTATCAATCTCAGGATGCCACTTTTTAGGGGCAGGAACGCCAAAGAGTGCATTAATTTCAGGGAAAAGTATTTTTAGAGCGCCACATTGATGTAAGATCTCAAAATAGACTTGTGGGGCTTGGCTGCGAAGTGCTTTTTCCGTTTCTTTCCACACTCGTTCAGCCGTGAGGGCATTTAATTCACCACTGTTTGTCATCTCTTGCATCAATGACATCGTCTCCGGCGCTATTGTAAAACCTAAAGGGGCAAAACGAGCCGCAAAACGAGCGACACGTAGTACCCTTAATGGATCTTCACTAAATGCATCAGAAACATGGCGCAGTAATTTGGCATGAATATCATCAATGCCATGATAGGGATCGATATATTCACCTTTAGCAGAGTAAGCAATGGCGTTAATGGTTAAATCACGCCGTTGCAAATCATCTTCTAAGGTCACATCAGGGGCTGCATAGCAGGTAAATCCCGTGTAACCTGAGCCTGATTTTCGTTCGGTACGCGCTAAAGCGTACTCCTCGTGAGTATCAGGGTGAAGAAAGACCGGAAAATCTTTACCCACTTGTTGGTAGCCTTGTTGTAATAGTGTCTCTGGCGTTGCGCCAACCACTACCCAATCTCTGTCTTTTACCGGTAAATTTAATAGTTGGTCGCGCACAGCACCACCAACAAGATAGATTTTCACGGGATCTTGATCCTTAATTGCCTGTGATTAATTCATCCAACGGTCATTACGCTTACGGCGACGAGGAATAATATGTGGCAATATTAAACCCAAAATAAGACCAGCACCGGCAACACCACCACCATACATAAACCACTGTAAGATGATATCACGCTGCCTATCATCTAATTGTTGATTAGCAAAATCGAGTTTTTTCTCAGCAACCGCTAATTTTGTTCTCATCTGCTCATTTTCTTTTTTCAAACCATTGATAATTTCATCGCTGTTTGACACTTTATTTTGCATGTCAATTGTGCGCTGGTTCCAGCTTTGGTCGATATTCGCTAATTTATCGCGTAGGGTTTGGATCTCTTTTTCCATAGCCGGAATGCGAGTGCGCATACTCGGTTGTGTACTTAATTGATTTTCTGGTAACCAAACTGTCCGATCTTTATCGTCTTTGATTTGCACATAACCTGTAGCGGCATTACGAGAAAGTACCGTAACTGTTGCCCCTGAACTTAATGAGCCAACAATACGGTATTGATTACCAGGGCCACTGTGAACATAGGTGGATAATTCATCGGAAACATAACGAGTTTCTGCGTGTGAGCTCAGAGAAACGCCTAAGCCAAGTAAGGAAAGAAAAAGTAAAGGTAATTTTCGCATTATGTTTTCAACTTTTTTATCTATACAAGAGAATATTTTTACTGATACTAAAGAGTAAAGTTTGCGTAAGCAAATAGTAAACCAGAATGAGAACAGTCTTAACTGATAGAATATAAGGGTAATCTGCCTTTTATTCATTATTGTGAATAGACTACCATTTGCGAAATAACAATGCGTTAAATATTTTACTAATCGATTGATTTACTTAAGGGAAATAGAATGAGCCAATTAGAAACCGAACTCAAACTTAGTGCGATACCTGCCGCTATTCCTCAGATTATTCAGCGCATTCTGACTTTGCCATACCAGCATACACCACCGCATAAATTGACTAATCTTTACTTTGAAACCTCCGATAATCAGATGCGTAATTGGGACATGGGGCTACGTATCCGTGGCATTGACTCTCATTATGAAATGACAATTAAAACAGCGGGTAAAGTAGTTGCGGGGTTACATCAACGCCCAGAATATAATGTGACATTAAATGAGCCAACCCTCGATTTAACCCGTTTCCCAGCAGAAATTTGGCCGGATAAGACCGATTTAACGGCATTACAAGCACAATTAAAGGTTCTTTTTCATACCGATTTTCATCGTGAAATTTGGCTGGTGGATTATTTAGAGAGTCAAATTGAAGTGGTGCTAGATAAAGGCACTATTCGTACAGCGCAATATGAATTACCTATTGAAGAGTTTGAACTGGAGCTAAAAAAAGGCCAAGTGGCGGATGTGATTGCTTTGGCGACTTTTTTAGGTGAACAAGGGGGATTACGACTTGCTTCACGCAGTAAAGCTGCCCGTGGTTATTATCTTGCTAAAGATAAGCCCGCATTATCGTTAAGTGTGGTCAATCTTGCACCTAATGACACAATAGCGGAACAACTGACTAAGTGGTTAGCGGCTATTCAAGCGTTAGAAGAAGCTATTTTTGCTAATCCGACGCCACCAACACTCACTATGCCCGCTATGTTAGCACTGTTTTCTGATTGGTGTAAAAAGCAGCCTCAGTTACCTGAATCAATGCAGCAAGCACTCGATAATCTTTCGTTGTTATCCTTTACCCGCGCAACGGATTATTATCATGTGTTATGGCTGAATTTTAAATTATCTGCAATGGCGTGGTTGCTGGCTATCGCTTAATTTTCTGACAATTGAGAGTTTATTATGTCTGCTAACAGTGTGTTTCAACAATTATGGGATAAAGCACAATGCACGTTTTCTACAAAGCTCAACGAGCTTGCCCCTTTTAGTGAGCGAGAGCAGCAATTTTTTGCCTTTAGCCCCTTTGCAACCGAGCATTTACGTGTCAATCCTCACTGGTTAACGGAAATCAGACAAACACCACCTGTTAGTGATGAGTGGCAAAATTACTCATCTCAATTAAAGCAACAACTCACTCATGTTGATAATGAAGATGACTTGATGGCCATTTTACGACAGTTCCGTCATCAACAATTAGTGCGTATTGCCTGGTCACAATTTTTCCAACTCTGTGATACACCCTGTACACTCAAGCAATTGAGTGTACTCGCGGAAACCTTGATTAGTGTCGCCAAAGATAAGCTATATCAGCAATGTTGCCAACAGTGGGGAACGCCTTGTGATAGAGAGGGAAAACCTCAGCCATTACTTATTTTGGGAATGGGCAAGTTAGGTGGACTTGAACTGAATTTCTCTTCTGATATCGATCTTATTTTTGCCTATCCTGAAAATGGTGTGACTCAAGGTGGGCGACGTGAATTAGATAATGCTCAGTTTTTTACCCGATTAGGGCAAAAACTGATTAAAGTGTTAGATCAACATACAATGGATGGTTTTGTTTATCGTGTAGATATGCGTTTACGTCCTTTTGGCGAAAGTGGCCCTTTAGTGATGAGCTTTGCCGCGCTTGAAGATTATTATCAAGAGCAAGGGCGTGATTGGGAGCGCTATGCGATGGTAAAAGCGCGTGTTTTGGGGGCAGAAAAAAAAGAGTATTGCCAAATCTTACGCCAAATGTTGCGCCCTTTCGTTTATCGTCGCTATATCGATTTTAGTGTGATCCAATCTCTTCGTAATATGAAATCGATGATAAGTCGTGAAGTACGTCGTCGAGGGATGATTGATAATATAAAGCTTGGAGCGGGGGGGATACGTGAAATTGAATTTATTACTCAGGTTTTTCAATTAATTCGAGGCGGTAGAGAGCCTGAGCTACAAAGTCATTCACTATTAACAGTGCTTAATGTCATTGCTAAATTGGAATTACTCTCTGCACAAGAAACATCACAGTTAGCAGATAGCTATCTTTTCTTACGTCGATTAGAAAATCTTCTTCAATCTATTGCGGATCAACAAACACAAACGTTACCTGACAATCTTGAAGATAAGGCACGACTGGCGTTTGCGATGGGATTTGACGATTGGCAAATGCTCTATCAACAAATTAACCAAAAAATGCAGGCTGTTTCCGTTATTTTTACGCAATTAATTGGCGAAGATGATGAAAATGAAGATGAAGAAGATGTCAGCGAATTTAAGCGATTATGGTTATTAGGGCGTTTACCTGATAGCGTAACGCTTTTTCATCAAGAGCTAACGGCAGAAGATAGGCAAGCTATTTGTCAAACACTGCAACTGTTTCGCCAAGATATCAGTAAACGTACTATAGGGCCTAGAGGGCGTGATGTGCTTGATGCGCTAATGCCTAAGTTATTGGCTAAAGTGTGCCTTCAACCACAAGCGTTGGTGATCTTACAGCGTATCACCCCGTTGCTATTGGGCATTGTAAGTCGAACCACTTATCTAGAGTTAATGCAAGAGTCTGATGAAGTATTAACCCACGTAGTGCGCTTATGTGCTGCATCACCGATGATTGCTGAACAATTAACACGACATCCATTATTATTGGATGAATTACTCGATCCTCATTCCCTCTATCAACCATTACCATTAAATGCCTATCAGGACGAATTACGTCAATATTTATTGCGTGTGCCAGAAGAAGATGAAGAGCAACGTTTAGAAGCATTACGCCAATTTAAACAAGCCCAGCTATTGCGTATTGCCGCAGAGGATATTGCAGGGGTATTACCGGTGATGAAAGTCAGCGATCACCTAACCTATTTAGCGGAAGCCATTATCCATGCCGTTGTTCACCAAGCATGGTCCTATATGGTGAAACGCTATGGGGAACCTGCGCATTTAGCGCAACGAGACGGTTTAGGTTTTGCGGTCGTTGGGTATGGCAAATTAGGGGGCTGGGAATTAGGGTATAGTTCTGATTTAGATTTGGTTTTTTTATTAGATTGCCCAATGAATATTCTGACAACGGGGGCAAAACAGATTGATGCTCGCCAATTCTATTTACGTTTAGCGCAGCGTATTATTCATCTATTTAGCACCAGAACCTCTTCCGGCGTGTTATATGAAGTAGATGCACGCTTACGTCCTTCCGGTGAATCAGGTATGTTGGTAAGTACTATTCAAGCCTTTGATGAGTATCAGAAAAATGAAGCTTGGACTTGGGAGCATCAAGCATTAATTCGTGCAAGAATGATTTATGGCGATGACCAATTACAGCAGATGTTTGCACGTACTCGCCATGAAACATTATGTTTAGCACGTAACGCAACTGTACTGCAGCAGGAAGTGCGTGAGATGCGCCAAAAAATGGTACAGCATTTGGCACCCACTCAAAGCAATACATTTGATTTAAAAGCCTCATCAGGGGGGATCACTGATATTGAGTTTATCGCACAATATTTGGTATTGCGCTTTTCACATCAATATCCGGCTTTGACCCGTTGGTCTGATAATGTGCGAATTTTGGAATTAATGGCAAAATACCAAGTGATGAGTGAACAAGAGGCTCAGTTATTAACTCAAGCTTATGTCACCTTACGTAATGAGCTTCATCATCTTGCATTACAAACATTACCTGCGGTTGTTGATGAACATTGTTTTATAACAGAACGGCAATGGGTATTGAGTAGTAAACAAAAATGGTTAGATGAATAAACGCTCTTTTTTGTTCACACTATTCTGATGAGTTTCGCTTTTTGCGTAACAAGTTATGGTATTATTTCGGCTTATTTTTGAAAATAATGTGGAGTATGGGATGAAAGTAACGCTGCCGGATTTTAATAAAGCCAATGTGCTGGTTGTCGGTGACGTCATGTTAGACCGTTATTGGTATGGTCCTACAAGTCGGATCTCACCAGAAGCACCAGTGCCTGTGGTAAAAGTAGATACCATAGAAGAGCGTCCGGGTGGTGCAGCTAACGTTGCAATGAATATTGCTTCTTTAGGGGCTAATTCTCGGTTGGTGGGGTTAACCGGCATCGATGAAGCGGCAAAAGCATTAAGCAATACATTAAGTCAGGTTAATGTGCGTTGTGATTTCGTCTCTATTGCGACACATCCAACTATTACTAAATTACGTGTCCTATCACGTAACCAACAACTTATCCGCCTTGATTTTGAAGAGGGATTTAGCAATGTCTCTCCAGAGCCAATTTATGAGCGTATTCAACAAGCATTACCCTCAATGGGTGCCTTAATTTTATCGGATTATGCTAAAGGTGCACTTTCTCACGTACAGCAAATGATCCAATTAGCTAAAAAAGCAGGTGTGCCGGTACTAATCGATCCTAAAGGCAGTGATTTTGAACGCTACCGTGGTGCCACACTCTTAACACCGAATATGTCAGAATTTGAGCAAGTGGTGGGCGTTTGTCATACAGATGATGAGCTAGTAGAAAAGGGCACTCAACTAGTAAAAGATTTAGCACTTGATGCACTATTGATCACTCGTTCAGAGCGGGGCATGAGTTTATTACAAGCCAATGAAGCGCCATTGCATTTACCCACTCAAGCACAAGAAGTTTATGATGTGACAGGGGCGGGAGATACGGTTATCGGCGTGCTTGCTACTGCGTTAGCTGCAGGCAAACCATTAGCGGAAGCGTGCTTTCTTGCCAACGCTGCGGCTGGTGTGGTTGTGGGAAAACTGGGAACGTCAACGGTTTCTCCTATTGAGCTTGAAAATGCTATTCGCGGGCGTGCTGATAACGGCTTTGGTATTATGGAAGAGTCACAACTCAAACAAGCGGTTGCTTTAGCGCGTCAACGTGGTGAGCGCATAGTGATGACAAATGGTTGTTTTGATATTCTTCATGCTGGGCATGTTAGTTATTTAGCTAATGCACGTAAATTGGGTGATCGCCTGATTGTTGCGGTAAATAGTGATGCATCAACTAAACGATTAAAAGGTGAAAGTCGCCCAGTCAACCCATTAGAGCAACGAATGACCGTATTAGGCGCGTTAGGGGCAGTTGATTGGGTTGTCGCGTTTGAAGAAGATACCCCACAGCGTTTAATTGCATCAGTATTGCCTGATATTTTAGTAAAAGGTGGCGATTATAAACCCGAAGACATTGCTGGCAGTAAAGAGGTGTGGGCTGCGGGTGGTGAAGTGAAAGTACTTAATTTTGAAGATGGTATTTCCACAACTAATATTATTAATGCCATTAAAAAGAAATAATTAAGCTGTTTATTATAATTGAAAGGGCACTCTAATGAGTGCTTTTTTAATACCTTAAAATAGGACTAATTAGTCTATTAATTAAGCTATTAAATCATTTTTCATAATTAATTTTATGCGTTATTGATGATGAGTTTCTGCTTTGTTACTTATCTTTGCACTAATTTTAAAGAGAGCGAAGATAGCGGGATATCACTTTGCGGTTTATTATAATTGGAATAGTGATACCTAGGGTGCTAATTTTCTGTTTTTAATAAACTACCCTGTATCTTTTGCAGTGATACAGGGAGTAATAAATCATATTGTGATAGCTTATGCTTTATCGTCAGTTTTTGCTTCTACAATAGTTTCAGTTATTTCAACTTGGGCTACTTCAGTTTGTTGTCCTGCTTCCAACTCATTTAAACGTTGCTCTAAACGAGCCAATTTTTCGCGAGTACGTAACAGCACTTGTGTTTGCACATCAAATTCTTCGCGATTAACCAAATCTAATTTGTTTAATTGAGATTGAAGTATTGCACGGATTTTCTTATCAATATCATCACCTAAATCTTTGATACCTTGTGGTAGTACATTTTGGATTTGGCGAGCGACTTGTTCAATTTTTTTTGGGTCCAGCATGGATAGTCCTCACAATAAAATAGAAAGCTATGCTAAGTGTAATATGAGGGCTGTGGGAATAAAACCTGATATCGATATTATTGTTATATTTTTATGATAAATCGTTAAATTATTTGCCTATCAATAACAGATTAGTGTGATTTGACAAGGGTTATTGTGGATTGGGATTGCCTCTTATTATTTTAAAGCGTATAGTTTCTCTGTTTATCTCAGGGCGGGGTGAAAGTCCCCACCGGCGGTAGATACCTGAATAATCAGGTAAAGCCCGCGAGCGCTTTGTATTACCAATGTGATGCAAAGGTCAGCAGATCCAGTGTAATTCTGGAGCCGACAGTTAAAGTCTGGATGGGAGAGAATAAAATAGCATCAGTGAGATCCTTGTATCCATTCCTGTTGTTTCTGCTTGTCTATTTATACAGCAGAGATCCACTCCTAAGACTGCCCTGGTTCTGGTAACTTTCATTAATTATTGAGGTTTTTTTACCATGAATCAGACGCTACTTTCCGAATTTGGCTCTCCATTAGAGCGTGTTGAGCGTGCGCTTGAAGCCCTTCGTGCCGGTAAAGGTGTGATGGTGCTTGATGATGAGAACCGTGAAAATGAAGGCGATATGGTATTTGTCGCAGAAACCATGACCACAGAACAAATGGCGATGTCTATTCGTCATGGCAGTGGTATTGTGTGTGTCTGTATTACCGAAGAGCGCCGCCAACAACTCGATTTACCTATGATGGTAGAAAATAACACCAGTCATTTTCATACCGCATTTACGGTAACTATTGAAGCAGCCCAAGGGGTGACTACGGGAGTTTCAGCAGCAGACCGTTTAACGACAGTACGTGCAGCTGCTGCTGATAATGCAAAACCAAGTGATTTAAATCGTCCAGGTCACGTATTCCCATTACGAGCGCAACCTGGTGGTGTATTAACACGTGGTGGACATACTGAAGCTTCTATTGATTTAGCAACGTTAGCGGGTTTTAAACCTGTTGCCGTGTTATGTGAATTAACCAATGACGATGGCACCATGGCCAGAGCGCCAGAAGTTGTCACTTTTGCTAAACAGCATGATATGCCAGTGTTAACGATTGAAGATTTAGTGGCTTATCGTCTTCGCGAGGAGAAGAAAGCGGGCTGAAATTAACAAGTTAAAACGACACTGAAAACACACACACACTTATTCAAGCCACTTAAGTTTCCCTAAGTGGCTTTTTCATATTTTTTGAATAACTATTTCACACTTCTTTGACTATATTTCAAGTAAGAAGGCAGTATGCTAAATGCCATAGATAGCAAGATGATAAGAGGTGATTATGGACAGAAAATTGATGCCAGCGCTATTTGTTGGACATGGCAGTCCAATGAATGTATTGGAAGATAATAAATATACTCGCCTCTGGACGACGTTAGGAGAGACACTGCCTAAGCCTAAAGCAATATTAGTCATCTCAGCGCATTGGTATACGCAAGGGACTTATATTACAGCGATGACTCATCCTAAAACAATTCATGATTTTTATGGATTTCCACCAGAGTTATACCAAATAGAATATCCTGCAAAAGGCTCCATTGGTCTCGTTGCATTAATTGAAGATCTGATTGATCCGATGAAATTAAAACTGGATATGGAGCAATGGGGATTCGATCACGGTAGTTGGGGAATATTAGAGAAGATGTACCCTAATGCTAATATTCCTGTTGTTCAGTTAAGTATTGATGCTAACCAATCGCCACAGTGGCACTATGAGTTTGGAAAAAAACTGGTTGAGCTACGTAGAGAAGGTGTATTAGTGATTGGCAGTGGTAATATCGTTCATAATTTAAGAATGATGGATTGGCAAAATGACCAAGCAGAGCCTTACTCTTGGGCATTATCTTTTAGTGAAACAGTAGAGCGCTGTTTACAAAGTGATAAAGTGCCTGAAGCGCTTTTTACCATTTTATCAACGCAAGAAGGGCAACTCGCACACCCAACAGCAGAACATTTTTTACCTGCATTATATCTACTGGGTTTAAAACAGCCGGATGAAAAAGTAACTTTATTAAATAATGATATTATTAATAAATCACTTAGCATGATGACCTTTCAAATTGGGTAAAATATTCAATAAAACTAATTGATAGAATGTTAAGGCTAAATTTATTTTTTAGGTGTGCCATAAAGCCCCGCCCTTTAGTTTAGGGCGGGGGGCAATGCTAGACAATAAGTTTTGCTATCACAGCAATTGCGTTATTAATCTAAAATAATATGTGGATAGAAACGAGACAGATCTTGCGTGATAAGCTCTTTATCTTCTCGAATACAAATACCAGCAGATTGGTCGTTAACTAGCCAGCTACCAATTAATGTATAGCTATCACCAAATTTTGGCAGTGGATGGAAGTCCTGAACAATAAAGCCTTCTTCACCGTAAGGGCCATCAGCAACAGCGATATCTTTACCATTTTCAACGATACGAATATTCGCCCCTTCTCGTGAAAAGAGCGGTTTGATGACATAGCGTGATAACGAATCTGGCGCTTTACCGTCATAAAAATAAGCCGGTAATAAATTAGGATGATTAGGGAACATTTCCCACAGCATTGGCAGTAACGCTTTGTTGGAAATAATACTTTTCCAAGCTGGCTCTAACCAACGGATCCCTGCATCAGCAAGTTTGGTCGAGAAATCTTCACGGAACATAAACTCCCAAGGATAGAGTTTAAACATATTGCTGATGATCTGGTCTTGTAGATCGGTCAGCTCACCCCGTTCACCTAAACCAATATCTTCAATAAAAACAAAATCGGTAGTGACTTCTGCTTCTTCTGCACAATCTTGTAAATATTGTACGGTACCGCGATCTTCTTGCGTATCTTGGCAACATGACATGTGCAGATAACGCATACCATATTGATCACGCAATTGAGCGAATCTGTCGATCAATTTTTCTTGGATACTATTAAATTGATCGGCATTTTGTGGCAAACGACCCGCATTGATTTGATCTTCAAGCCAGATCCACTGGAAAAAAGCAGACTCATACAATGAAGTTGGTGTGTCGGCATTATTTTCGAGTAATTTTGCCGGCCCCTTACCGTCATAAGCTAAATCAAGACGTGAATAAAGCGATGGTTGCGAGGTTTTCCATGACTCACGGACAAAATCCCAGCAATGGCGAGGAATTTGAAAACGAGTCAATAGCTCTTCACTATTAGCCACTTTATCAGCGACTTGTAAGCACATCTGATGAAGCTCTTCCGTGGTTTCTTCTAATGTTTCCACTTCTTCCATTGAAAATTGATAATAAGCATCTTCACACCAGTAAGGCTCGCCATACATGGTATGGAAGTTAAAACCATATTCAGTGGCTTTTTCGCGCCAATCAGGACGTTCAATAATTTGTTCGCGTTTCATGGTTTAATTAACCACCTGCACGATATGAAGAGGAGCCTGTTGAGCTACGGTTGTTATTTGTCGCGCTTGCACGTTGAGCTGCCGCTTGTCGTGAAACGGTATTACCAAAGCCACCACGCGTAATGGTTGATGTTGTAGATGGTTTTGGAGTCATGGCTGTTTTAGGGACGTTCATTTGACGACCACCGACAGCAGGACCATAGTTACGACCCGTTGCATCAACAAACTTACCATTAGCTGGGCTGCTTGGATTACGTGAGCTAAATAAAGGCTGTGCTGGTGCGCCACCCCCCATTAAACGCCCCATCATATAACCTGCCATCAGTGGCATAAAGAAGCTACCACCAGAGTTAGCTTGTGCCATTTGTGAACTATCAGGGTTGAGGTTATTGGCGTTTTCGGTGTTAACGGGGTTACCATCAATTGAGGCAGTTTGTGTACATTGCGCATCACCAAATTCAGCAACACAATCTTCCATTGTTGCGTATTTAGGTGCAGTACGTTGAGCTTCTTGTAATGCCGTGCGGTAAGAATCTTCACATTGTGCTGCTTGTGATGGATTCGCTTGCGCACATTCTTGTGCATTCATATACAGTGAAACCGTCTCATCACTCTCTTCACACCCTGAAAGGGCGAATACCGCGGTGATGGCGATGGCAACAGGCGCCAGACGATAAGGGCGAAATGCTTTACGAAAAGCATCGCGATTAATCGATTTGGTACGTTTCATTGTCATATTGGTAAGATCCATAAAAAGTAAAACGTTCAAAATAAAAGCTAGGATAGGTTAAATAGGTTAGAAAATAAATAAGAAACACCTAATCATCAGCGATTAGCAGAAATTTGTGATCTTCATAGGGATAATGGCAATGAAATCAGCTAAATCCTCTATTTATTAAATAAATAATGATTAGGTTATTTATAAATTTAAGTAATGGGCATTAGGTGAATTTATTTTTAATCTATTTGTAACCAAAAATGTTTTTTCTCGCTAGTGTATAAAAAAACCGCTTACCCGTATATCACTGTAAGCGGTTTTGATGGTTAACGGTGTCTATTAACGATTAATTTGTCGTATTCAGTACGGGACTTGTTAATGGACGAATAATGTTGTCAGGGGAAGTGGAAATCTCTTCACCCAACGCATTATTTAACTGAATTAAGTCATTTTCGTTTAAGGTACCACGTGCATATTGAATATTTAATTGGTTAATCAAATAGTCGTAACGTGCACTTGATAATTTTTGTTTAGCATCATAAAGCGTTGTAGTTGCATTTAAGACATCAACAATAGTACGAGTACCCACTTGGTAGCCAGCTTCAGTTGCATCTAAAGAGCTTTGCGCGGATACAACCACTTGTTGATAGGCCTTAATGCTACTGATGGAAGCTGAAATATTGTTATAAGAAGAACGTGCAATTTGTACGATAGAACGGTATACCGATTCTAACTGCTCACTGGCACTGGTAAAGCCATATTGAGCTTGTTCTACTTGTGAGCTCGTTCTGCCACCTGTATATAATGGAATGCTTAAAGAGAGTCCGATGCTGCTTTGACCATTATAGCTATTACGGCTGTTAGCAGGTGTTTCTGGTGGTAAAGCACTACCGTGATTATGACTGTTTGAGACACCCGTTGAAGCATTTAAATTTACGGTTGGCAAATGACCTGATTGCGCTAAACGAATATTTTCACGGGCTAAATCTTGACCTAAACGAGCACTGAGTAAGCTTAAGTTACGCTCTTCTGCGTCTTTTAACAGTTTATCAATGGCGTCTGGTGGAGTGGTGGAAAAACGTGCGATATTAAGTGAAGCCAGATTAATATAATACACACCGCTGACTTGGCGCAGTTTTTCTAATGCGTTATCCAGTTCATTACGTCCAGCCACTTCTTGTGCCAACACGCTGTCGTAGTTTGCACGCGCATTTTGTACGTCAGTAATCGCAACAAGCCCCACATTAAAACGCTGTGTAGTTTGATCTAATTGGCGATAAACCTGCTCTTTTTGTGCTTCAATAAATGATAAGGAGTCAATGGCACGCAGAACATTAAAATAAGCTGTTGCGGTATCTAAAATAAGCTGTTGTTGGCTTGTTTGATAGGTAACATCACTCATACCCGCCGTTTTTTCTTGCATGGTCAATTGACGCCATAAAGACATATCAAAAATAGTCTGAGTCAGCGTTAAATTCGCACCAAGAGAGTTAGACTCGGTATTTTTAGCATCACGATAGCCACTTTTATAATCAATAGAAGCGCCTAATCCTAATTGTGGTAATAATGGGCTACGTGCCTCATTGATTTTCTCAAAAGCTTGATTGCGTTCAGCTAATGACTTACGTAATTCTGGGTTACTGTCCTTTGCTTTTTGATAAACTTGTAGCAGATCCTCAGCCTGACTTGCAGTGCTGAACCCTGCCAAACTCATCGTGACTAAAAGAGAGAGCAGTTTTTTCATTTTAATTCCTTGTTGCAACAGTTTCGCTGAGTTGCCTCTGTTAATCTTGTATAGAAACAATTCTAGCAGATTGTTTCCCTAAGTAGGGGTAGCCATTTGTGCCATATCCTTTTATTTTAGGTTAACTTTACAGGATTTGCGGGCAAATATCTTTAAATCTGTATTAAACGTATGCAATAAAAAAAGACTTAAGTATAACCAGAGGAATATTGTATGAACAAAAAGGAAAATACACCATTTTTATATACACGTAATGATGTTGAGCTGATAAGTAAAAAAACACGCTATAAAGGCTTTTTCCGTATGAACGAGTATCGTTTCAAACACCGTTTATTTAAGGGAGGATGGAGTGCAGAAGTTAAGCGAGAAGTGTTCGAACGTGGTCATGCGGGTGTTTTATTGGCTTATGATCCTAAACGAGACGAAGTTGTATTAATCGAACAAATTCGTATTCCAGCTTATGAAACAAGTCAAACACCTTGGTTATTAGAAGTGATTGCCGGCATGGTGGAAGAAGGAGAAAGCCCTGAAGAGGTGGTAAGACGGGAAGCCACAGAAGAAGCTGGGATCACAATAGGTCGTTGTAAGCCCATTGTAAGTTACCTTTCAAGCCCCGGAGGAACCAGTGAGCGGATGTATGTCTATGTAGGGGAAGTGGATGCCACAACAGCAACAGGCATACATGGGCTAGCTTGTGAAAATGAAGATATTCGTGTTCATGTCGTCAGCCGAGAGCAGGCTTATCAATGGGTTGAAGAAGGGATAATTGATAATGCCGCTTCCGTCATCGCACTTCAGTGGTTACAGCTTCATCATGTCACCTTAAGAAAAGATTGGTTGTGATAATTGCCAAAAGAAACTTTATTCGTCACTATGAAAAGATATGATAAATGACGTAATTATCTTTAAAGTATATGAATATACAATCGATTAAGCTTGAACATAAGAGATAAAAAATGTGACTGGTAGCGAGAATATTTCTCAATAATCTTTTGAAATGTGTATTGGGTGGCAGATCTTTAATACAAAATTACGTTAAAATAACGGCTAGTAAGAGAGAAACAAGGAAACCTTTTGGAAAGCCAGCTTGAATTGTCGGTGGATCAACAACACACCGTTAGAATATTACAAATCACAGATACCCACCTTTTTGCTAATGTGGATGATACCTTGTTGGGAATTAATACCTATCGTAGCTATCATGCGGTATTGGACGCGATTAAACAGCAAGGGTTATCGATTGATTTGATTGTTGCTACTGGGGATTTAGTTCAAGATCAATCCTTTGCAGCTTATCAGCATTTTGCTGATGGGATTGCAAGATTACCTTCACCTTGTGTGTGGTTACCCGGTAATCATGATTATCAACCAGCAATGATTGATGCTTTAAATCAGGCAGGCATTCTGTCGGCAAAACAAGTGTTAATTGGTGAACATTGGCAATTGTTATTATTAGATAGCCAAATTCAAGGTGTTCCCCATGGCGAGTTATCTGACTGTCAGTTAGATTGGCTAACACGCTGTCTAGAAAGCCACAAAGAAAGAGATACTGTGATCTTATTGCATCATCATCCGATGCCTTCTGGCTGTACTTGGTTAGATCAACATAGTTTAAGAAACTCTCACCAGTTAGCTGAGCGTGTTAAAGATCACCCTCAAATAAAAATGATGCTATGTGGTCATATTCATCAAGAAATGGATGAAATGTGGAATGGTATTCGCTTATTAGCAACACCCTCTACCTGTATTCAGTTTCGCCCGCATTGTACTAATTTTTCTTTAGATACCGTTTCACCAGGTTGGCGCTATTTGGAGTTATCATTATCTGCACAGGGTAAGAGGAATATTGATACTCAAGTACATCGTCTAGCGGGTAAAGATTTTTGTCCAGATCTTGACGCGGATGGCTATTAAGTCATGTCTCGTATCCTCTATTTACATGGTTTTAATAGCTCGCCTCAATCAGCCAAGGCGCAAGGGTTTAAAGAATGGTTATCAGTCACTCATCCTGATATTGAGCTACTTGTACCCCAATTACCCCCTTATCCTCAGCAAGCCGCTCAATTAATTGAAAAATTAGTAAAAGATAATGCCAATGATAAGTTAGGATTAATTGGCTCGTCGCTGGGGGGCTATCTTGCTATTTGGTTATCACAACGTTTTCATTTACCTGCAGTGGTGGTGAATCCCGCGGTTCGCCCGTTTGATTTGCTACAGGATTTTTTAGGCGATAATGAAAATCCTTATACTCATCAAAAGTATAGATTAGCACCTCACCATATGGATGAGTTACTTGCCTTACGTATTCCTACGATAACTTCCCCCGATCTTATTTGGTTGCTTCAACAAACTGGAGATGAAATACTTGATTATCGTCAAGCGGTTTCATATCTTGGCGCTTGTAAGCAAACAGTAGAGCAGGGAGGAAACCATGCTTTTGTTAATTTTGAACGTTTTTTCCCGGAAATTGTTCAGTTTTTGAAAATAACATCGTTTTCGACTCATTAACCTGCAATACTGGGGTTGATGTCTCAATTCAAAAATGAATATCATATTACCGCTAACACCTGTTATTATAAACAGTATTCTCAAACAGTGAACCGCAGATTAAAACAATGACTCAATCAAGTTATAATGCAAAGGATATTGAGGTTCTTAATGGTCTAGAGCCTGTACGTCGGCGTCCTGGTATGTATACCGATACCACTAGACCGAACCATTTGGCACAGGAAGTGATAGATAATAGCGTGGACGAGGCGCTTGCGGGGCATGCAACCAAGGTCGAAGTTATCTTATATGCAGACCAATCTATTGAGGTTATCGACAATGGGCGAGGAATGCCGGTTGATATCCATCCAGAACTGAAAGTCTCTGCTATTGAGCTGATCCTTGCCCATCTTCATGCCGGAGGAAAATTCTCCAATAAAAACTACCAATACTCTGGTGGCTTGCATGGTGTCGGGATCTCAGTGGTTAATGCGTTATCAAAGCGTATTGAAGTCACCGTGCGCCGAGAAGGCAAAATATATCAAATTGCTTTTGAGAACGGTGATAAAGTTGAAGAGCTACATCAAATAGGTACGTGTGCTAAACGAGATACAGGAACCAGTGTTCATTTCTGGCCGGATAGCACTTACTTTGATATTCCTCGTTTCTCATCAAAAAGCTTATCTCATGTATTAAAAGCCAAAGCGGTGTTGTGCCCAGGCGTCAATGTCTCTTTTACCGATAAAGTCAATAATACCCAAGAAACGTGGTGTTACGCTGATGGTTTAACTGACTATTTAAGTGAAGCTGTCGCTGAATTTGTTCGCCTGCCTGAAGAGCCATTTACAGGGAAATTTGAAGGTGATAACGAAGCCGTTGAATGGTCAATGCTTTGGTTGCCGGAAGGCGGTGATTTACTCACAGAAAGTTATGTGAACCTCATTCCAACCGTACAAGGTGGTACACACGTTAATGGTTTGCGCCAAGGTGTATTAGATGCCATGCGCGAGTTTTGTGAATTCCATAATTTATTGCCAAGAGGCATTAAATTAACCGCAGATGATACATGGGAGCGTTGTGCTTATGTGTTATCAGTAAAAATGCAAGATCCTCAATTTGCAGGACAAACCAAAGAGCGTCTATCGTCACGTCAAACCAGTGCCTTTGTTGCTAGTGCAGTAAAAAATGCATTTAGTTTATGGTTAAACCAAAACGTTCAAGTCGGTGAATTACTCGCTGAAATGGCTATTAGTAGTGCGCAACGACGTATGCGTGCGGCTAAAAAAGTGGTGAGAAAAAAACTGACTTCGGGGCCTGCATTGCCGGGTAAATTAGCAGATTGTACTTCGCAAGATTTACGTTATACCGAACTCTTCTTAGTTGAAGGGGACTCTGCGGGGGGCTCTGCTAAACAAGCTCGCGATCGTGAATATCAAGCGATTATGCCTCTACGTGGTAAAATTCTTAATACTTGGGAAGTCTCTTCTGATGAAGTATTAGCGTCACAAGAAGTGCATGATATTTCTGTGGCGATCGGGATGGATCCTGATAGTGATGATTTAAGCCAATTACGTTACGGAAAAATTTGTATCCTTGCGGATGCGGACTCCGATGGTTTACATATCGCCACTTTGCTTTGTGCTTTATTTGTTCGTCATTTCCCGGCATTAGTAAAGCAAGGTCATGTCTATATGGCTATGCCACCTCTTTATCGTATCGATTTAGGTAAAGAAGTGAGTTATGCCCTTGATGAAGCAGAAAAGAACGCTATTTTGCAACGCCTTAGCCGTAAAAAAGGTAAGCCAAATGTGCAACGCTTTAAAGGCTTAGGTGAGATGAATCCACTGCAATTACGTGAGACAACGCTTGATCCTAATACACGTCGTTTAGTGCAATTGGTGATTGATGATGAAAATTATCAAGAAACGTTGGGCATGATGGATATGTTACTTGCCAAAAAACGTTCTGAAGATCGCCGTAACTGGTTGCAAGAAAAAGGCGACGAAGTTGACATCGAAGTGTAATGGAACTCACCAAGCGTCTGAGGAAAATATTGAATGAGTGAACTGACTCATGATGGTGTAGAGCGCCAACCGCTCCACTTATTTACGGAAAATGCCTATCTCAATTATTCAATGTACGTGATTATGGATCGTGCATTGCCTTTTATTGGCGATGGGTTAAAGCCAGTACAGCGTCGTATCGTCTATGCGATGTCTGAATTAGGTTTAAACAGCAGTGCTAAATTTAAAAAATCAGCACGAACAGTGGGGGATGTATTAGGTAAATATCATCCCCACGGTGATAGCGCCTGTTATGAAGCCATGGTATTGATGGCGCAACCCTTCTCTTATCGTTATCCATTAATTGATGGGCAAGGTAACTGGGGGGCTCCGGATGATCCAAAATCTTTCGCAGCTATGCGTTATACCGAGTCTCGCTTATCTAAATATTCACAGATCCTGCTAAGCGAATTGGGACATGGTACTGTTGATTGGATCCCCAATTTTGATGGCACCCTGCAAGAGCCAAAAATGTTGCCTGCTCGTTTACCTAATATTTTATTAAATGGGACAACGGGGATTGCTGTCGGTATGGCAACGGATATTCCGCCACATAATGCGCGGGAAATCGGCCAAGCATTAACCATGCTATTAGATAATCCTGATGCTGGGTTATCTGATGTTATGCAATATGTACAAGGACCTGATTATCCAACAGAAGCGGAAGTGATCACCGCTCCTGAGGATATCAAAAAGATTTATAAAACAGGACGTGGTTCTATTAGAATGCGTGCTGTTTGGCAAAAAGAAGAGGGTTGTGCGGTGATAACAGCTCTCCCTCATCAAGTCTCTGGTGCTAAGGTACTTGAACAAATTGCTGCATTAATGCGAGCGAAAAAATTGCCTTTAGTTGATGATTTACGTGATGAGTCAGATCATGAAAATCCTACTCGATTGGTGATTGTTCCTCGTAGTAATCGCGTCGATTTAGAACAAGTCATGTATTACTTATTTGTAAATACAGACTTAGAGAAAAGTTATCGCGTTAACCTCAATATGATTGGGTTAGATAACCGTCCTGCTGTGAAAGGGCTATTAACCATTTTAAATGAGTGGTTAGTTTATCGCCGTCAAACCGTAACCAATCGTTTAAACCATCGCTTAGAAAAAGTATTACGCCGTTTAGAAATTCTAAAAGGTTTATTAATCGCTTATCTCAATATTGATGAAGTGATTGAGATCATCCGTTATGAAGATGAGCCAAAAGCGGAATTAATGCGTCGTTTTGCATTATCAGATATTCAAGCAGAAGCGATTTTAGAGTTACGTTTACGTCACTTAGCTAAGCTTGAAGAGATAAAACTGCAAGCTGAAAGTGATGAACTGGAAAAAGAGCGCGACAGTATTGAAAAACTGTTAAATTCTCCTCGCCGTCTCAATACGTTATTGAAAAAAGAGATAGAGGCAGACGCTAAAGAGTTTGGTGATGAACGACGTTCTCCTATTCGACCTCAAGAAGAGGCGAAAGTGGTTAATGAACAAGATATGTTGCCATCAGAGCCTGTGACTATTGTGCTTTCTGAAATGGGATGGGTGCGTAGTGCGAAAGGGCACGAAATTGATCCTAGTACCATGAGTTATCGTGCCGGAGACAGTTATCATAGTGCGGTACGGGGTATGAGCAACCAGCCAGTATTGTTCCTTGATTCAACGGGTAGAAGCTATAGTTTAAGTCCCAATGACATGCCATCAGGCCGTAGCCAAGGTGAGCCTTTAACCGGTAAATTGACCTTCCCACCTGACGCCAGCGTAAAATATATGTTAGCGGGAGCCGCTAAACAGGAGTATTTACTGGCAACAAAAGAGGGTTATGGCTCCGTACTCAGTTATGAAGAGATGGAGACAAAAAATAAAACCGGTAAAGGGTTGTTAACGGTTTCAGATGAAACAGAATTGCTAGCGCCTTTCTTAGTCGATGCAGAAAAGAAAAACAATCAACATTGGTTAGTTATTATCACCGATAAAACACGTATTCTGGCGATATCTGCAGAACATCTAAATGAGATGAATAAGAAAGGTCGAGGCACTCGCTTAGTTGCATTAGGCAAAGAGCAAAGTGATGTTATCGAACAAATCGTATTAATAGCAAAAAATGAAGCCCTCACTTTTACTGTTGATGGTCAACAACAAACATTAAAAGCAGAAGAGATTAGCTATTTTAGTGGTGATGTTGGCGATGAGCCTATCCCATTAAAACATCTTCACCCTGAAGCGGTTACCGTGATCATGTCTGAAAAAGGGCTTATCCGTTGCCAAAAAGGCCATAACATTGATGCGAAATCAGTGGGCTTTAAAACAGGGGATGATTATTTTGATGCAGTTGAAGGGATGAGCAATCAAGCGGTACATCTGATTGATACCACGGGTCAAAGTTATACTGTTGATGTTGACGCATTACCATCAGGCCGTAGTAAAGGTGATGATTTAACAGGACGATTAAAAGTCCAAAAAGGGGCTCAATTACGTCATGTAGTGATGGGGGAAAGTAGCGATAAGATCTTAATGGCATCCGACGCTGGTTATGGGTTTATCTGTAGTATTGATGACTTAACCTCTAAAAATAGAGCTGGTAAATCATTATTAACATTACCTGAAAATGCATTACCATTACCACCTCAACGCTTAAATGATGAATTGAGTGATTTGATCATGATCATTACTCAGGGTGGGCGAATGCTGATTTTTGAAGCCTCTGAGTTGCCAACTATGGTAAAAGGAAAAGGTAACCAAATGGTTTCTATTCCTGCTTCACAGGCTGCAAGTGGTGAAGATAAAGTCGCTTGGTTGCGGGTATTACCAGAAAATGCCAGTGTTACATTGCATTTTGGTAAACGTAAACTCACGATGTCGATGAATGAATTACAGACATTTAAAGCCAAACGTGGTCGTCGTGGAACCTCGCTCCCTCGTGGTGCACAAAGTATCGATCATATAGATATCGAAACTCATTAATTTTAACTTTCAATGTAGATTAGTGGGTCATATGACCCACTTATTATTAGGACGCTAAAAGCTTATGCTAGCCATTATTCGAGGCATTATTGTCATTCTGTACACCATTATTGTGGTGACTTTTGGGATGATCTATTGCATGTTTTCTCCCAGAAATCCGAAACACGTAATGACTTATGGACGTTTATTCGGCAAATTATCACATGTCTTTGGGATCAAATTAGTTGAGCGTTTTCCTAAAGAAGCTAAAAGTTATGGACCCAGTATTTATATTGGTAACCATCAAAATAACTTTGATATGGTGACAATGTCGAATGCGGTACAACCTAATACCGTGACGGTGGGTAAAAAAAGCTTGGTGTTTATTCCTTTCTTTGGACAGCTTTATTGGATCACTGGCAATATTTTGATTGATAGAGGTAATCGCTCTAAAGCCCATAGCACCATCACTCAGGTTGCAGAGCAAATCAAAGCGAAAAAAATCTCTGTATGGATGTTTCCTGAAGGAACACGTAGCCGAGGACGTGGTTTATTACCTTTTAAAACAGGGGCTTTTCACGCGGCGATGCAAGCGGGGGTGCCTATTGTGCCTGTTTGTGTCTCTACCACACAAGGTAAGATAAAATTAAATCGCTGGAATAATGGCTACGTTATTGTTGAAATGTTGCCTCCCATTGATGTATCAAAATATAACAAAGATCAGGTGAGAGAATTAGCTGAAGATTGTCGTCAGATCATGAAGGCTAAAATTGAAGAGCTTGATAAAGAAGTGGAAGAAATGAATAAACGCGATTTTGCAGGTAAGTTAAATTAACAGTCTGTAATTTATTTAATTGTTTATCATACCTAATGCCAAATCGATTTGATTTGGCATTTTTATAACATCATGATTTTTATGGTTTAATTATATACTTTATAATGGCTAACAATAAACGTTATAGGTTGATTGATAGTTTGAATATATCCCGATTTTCGGACGGATATTGTCTTTAATAAATTAAAATGCACTAAGTTATCAACTATTTTTAGGATTTATGTCATATCCGCGTTATTATGCTGTCATAATTTGATTTAAGTCTTTTGTCTTTAAATATCACAGCAGCTTTTTTCCTATCAGTTGATCCTCACTCGTGGGATAGGAATATGGGTATTTTGTTGCGGAGAAAGTATGTCATTTAGTCGTCGCCAGTTTTTACAGGCTTCAGGCTTAGCGGTATGTCTGGGCTCATTATCTTCATCTGTTCGTGCAGGATCAGTTAGTGATAGAAAACTACCTATTCCCCCATTACTTGAATCACGTAATGGTCAGCCTCTTTTTGTAACGTTACAAAAAGTGCATTGGGCCTTTGATGGCACACAAAAAACAGAAGTCTGGGGCATTAATGGCTCAATGCCGGGTCCGACAATCAAAGTAAAAAGCGGTGATGATGTCAAACTGATTTATAGCAATCGCCTTAATGAACCCGTTTCTATGACCGTAAGTGGCTTATTAGTTCCGGGAACACAAATAGGTGGAGCTGCAAGGATGATGTCTCCGGGAGCCTATTGGTCACCGGTGTTGCCTATTCGTCAAAAAGCGGCCACCTGCTGGTATCATGCGAATACGCCTTTTAAAATGGCGCCTCATGTCTATAACGGATTGGTAGGCATGTGGATTGTTGAAGACGAAGAGAGCAAATCGTTACCATTGCCTAAACATTATGGGGTAAATGACTTTCCTATTATTCTTCAAGATAAACGCCTTGATAACTTTGGAACGCCACAGTACGACAAAGAAGCCGCGACAGAGGGATTTTATGGTGACACATTATTAGTGAATGGCTGTGAAGATCCCTATATTGAAGTATCAAGAGGTTGGATTCGTTTACGCTTAGTTAATGCCTCGAATGCCCGACGCTATGAGTTATCGGCGAATGATGGTCGCTCACTCTATCTGATAGCCTCTGATCAAGGTTTGTTAACATCACCGGTAGAATTGAAATCTATTCCTATGGCACCGGGTGAGCGACGTGAAATTCTTATTGATCTATCAGAAGGCGAAGAAGTGACTATCACTGCTGGGCAAAGTGCCGGATTTATGGATAGATTACGTGGTATTTTTGAACCTTCTAACTTATTACGCAATACCAATGTGCTAACCATCAAGCCTACTGGACTGATGTCACTGGTTACCGATAAAGTTCCACAACAGTTGGTGGTGGATGACACACAAATTACCACCTCAATTCAACCGAGAACGATCCAATTACAAAACAGTCCTCCTGGTATTAATAATGCGCGTTGGGAGTTATCAAGGATCGATCTTGTCGGTAAACAAAATGGCTGGGAACGTTGGTTAGTGACAGTGGAAACACCACAACCTTTTCATATTGAAGGTGCACGTTTTAAAGTGATTAATCATGATGGACAAAAACCAGCGCCTGCTGATTTTGGTTGGAAAGATACAGTGTGGATCGAAAAACAGAGTGAATTATTAGTTGAGCTAAAACAGCCTTCTTATTCTCATTTCCCTTTTGTTTATTATAGCCAAATACTCGAAAATGCGGATAAAGGGATTGCGGGGCAAATGGAAATCACGCCATCAGAATAAAAATTAAGTAATATCACGTCAAAAATTAAAATAAAAACAGTATTTTTAAAATAAAGATACTGTTTTTTTTATTACTATAAAATTAAGAAAAATAAATTTTTCATACTAGAATTAAATAGCTAAATCAGATTATAAAATAAATTGTTAATTAATTTAGCTATTATGTTTTTTTATTGGTTTACTTTTTATCAGCTTTATTTAGCTATTGAAAGCTGTCAGTATTACTGTAGAAAACGTTAAATCTATTTATATAATATTAGATTATGTTTTAAAATTGTTTAATTAAACTATTAAGTTGTGATTTGTTAGGCAATCTATCTATTTTTGTGGTTTAGCTTCGTATATTTGAGAGATCCCTCAAGTAATTATTGTTATAAAAAAGAGAGGATCGCTACGTCTTTTGTTTTTATTCCTTAATTAATGTTATCCCTTTCAACATAACAGAAGGTACAGAATGAACAAAGAAATAGCTTTAAGTCACCATCCCATTAATCAGAAAAAAAATACCACAAACTCTCTATTTCAACTCTCCCTTATTACTTCGGCACTTCTTTTTTCTGGCTATGCTGTTGCATATTCAGAAGTTGGACAATTAGGTAATAAACAAAGTTGGGAAAGCCCTGAATATCAAAAAGACTGGGGGCTTGCAGCCATGAATGCCTCTAGTGCTTATGCTCTGGGTTTTCATGGTCAAGGTGCTAAAGTCGGGGTGATGGACTCTGGTGCACTGCTCTCACATCAAGAGTTGAGTGGATCACGCTTTCATGCAGTAAAAGCCAAAGGTGAATATGGCTCTACGGGAATGCGCTATCCACAAGAAATGGGCGGACATTATGAAAAAGGCCAAGTCTTTGATGTTGATGGTAATTGGATCAAAGGGGTGAATGATACCCATGGCACACATGTCACTGGTACTGTGGGGGCTAACCGTGATGGTAATGGTATGCATGGTGTGGCGTGGGGGGCTGATATTTATTTAGGGAATACTGGGGCAACAGACAGCAATAACTATGGCCCTTATCAAGACTATACCTATTTCTATACTGGCTGGAAAGCGATGGTCGACGCGGGTGCGCAAGTGATTAATAATAGCTGGGGGACTAACCCGCGCATTATTAATACAGATAAAACAGAGGGGCCTGATGGTGGTAATACCACGATACATATGCCAGTTAACACCACGGCACAGACAGAATACGAATATTTCTACTTTAAAAAAGTCTATGGTGATAAACCTTCCTTTGTTGATGCTGCTTATGATGCAGTTAAAGGAACGAATGTTGTTCAGGTCTTTACAACGGGTAATCGCGACTTTGCTCAACCTTATTATCGTCCTCTTTATCCTTATTTTAATCCCGAAGCCGAACAGCATTGGATTGCGGTGGCGGGATTGAAGCAAAATGCGGATAACACCGGTTATGTATTAGAAAAAGTCTTCAATGAAGCGGGTAATGCAAAATGGTGGACAGTGGTTGCACCGGGTCGAAATATCTATTCTACAGTGGTTGATAAAGAGGGAAATCCAGGTTGGGATACCTTTAGTGGTACTTCAATGGCAGCTCCTCATGTGACGGGGGCGATGGGAGTATTAATGTCTCGTTATCCTTCCATGAACGCCATTCAAGTTCGTGATGTCATGTTCACTACCGCTAACCATCGTGATCCTGATGGCTCTTTATATGAGAGCTGGACGGCCGCAGAAGGTACTCCTGATGTACGTTATGGGTGGGGAACACCAGATTTAGATAAAGGGATGTATGGTCCGGGTCAATTGCTAGGTAAATTTGAATATAACCTAAATGCGACACCGCTTGATGTGTGGACTAATGATATTTCCCAAACAGCTTTAGATCTACGTAAGCAAGAAGATCTCGCATGGTTGAAAGAATATACCGAAAAAGGTATTGCGGCAGGAGGTGATTATCATCTCGGTACTGATTTTGTGATTAATGATGGCAATCCTGATCCTACATCGCATATTGTTAGCCAAGAAGATGCTGAAAAATGGCGTCAAGAATATTACCAAAAACGCGCTGATGCTATTCAAGCTAAAATTGATGCTGGCTTATATGATGGTGCTTTGGTGAAGCGAGGCGAAGGTACGTTAGTCATGACGGGAAATAATAGTTACCGTGGTGGTACAACTGTCGAACAAGGTACTTTATATGGCTTTAGCGGATCTTTTGGGACGCAAGCCGTCAATGTTAATGGTGGGAAATTAGGTATTATTGAGCGTTATAACGATACTTTTACTCAAAAAGGCCAATTAACCTCAAACCAAAACCATAAAGTAAACATTAATATTAATGATAAAGGTCGTTATTTAGTGACCGCAGGACACAATGTTAATATTGGTAACTTAGTGCTTAATCAAGGAGCCGATATTGATGTGGGGGCGGATAATGTTGGGCAACTAAAAGATATTTATCTTAATAATAGTGTTGTTGTCGGTGAGGTGAATACAGATAGTTTAGTTGATAATCGCACTAAAACGAAAATGTTAGCCAGTAACCGTGTGGTTGCAGATCCAGCCACAACCACGACTGTCACCAATAATGATTATGCTTTATTTGATAAACATATCACGATAACAGATAAAACCATCAGTGGTAGTTTAACTAAGAAAGAAAATACGACTTTAGCCACCTTTGCTGATAATGAAAATGGTCGTGCTATTGCTAATGCATTAGATAATACAGGAGATGGTGAGCTATTTAATGCTGTATTACCGATGAATGAAAATGATCTGAAAACCACTTATCAATCATTGGGTAGTGATATGTATTTAAATGCCAATAATGCCAGTATTGTTAATGTATTGGGTTTAACTCGTACAGTGAAAGATCAGGCTATTGGTATCGGTGATGGTCGTCATGCACAACTAGGTAATAGTAATGCGCGTATTTGGATCAGCGGCATGGGTCAGTGGGGTAAGACGGATTATGGCCACAGTGATATGGATGTTGATTTCTATGTTGGGTTATTAGGTGCTGAAATTGATGTTACTGAAAATACTAAAGCGGGTCTATTTTTCGGTGCAGGCTCCACCAAATATAAAGGTAATCAATATGGAAAGATAGATAGTAATGATATTCATATTGGTGCTTATGGGATCTCTAATCTTTATGATGTTGCCTCATTAAATTATGGATTTACACATACAAACCAAGATAGAGATGCCAAAAGAACACTCTGGATAGGACAAACTGCAGGTTATAACTCAACCAGTTACGATGCGAAAATTAGTCAATTCTTTTTAGAAGGTGCTTATACTCAATTGAATACTAGCCAGTACTCAATTGAACCTTATGCTGGATTTAGTTGGTTAAGAGTATCCACTGATAATATCAATGAAAATGTGGGTAATATGAAGTTTACCACTAAAACAGATGCACAAGATATTCAAGTTGCTACGGTTGGTTTACGTGGTGGATATCCATTTATGGCAGGCAATATTAATATGGCATTAAAAGGTGATATATCAGCAAGCCATCTGTTTGGTGATAATCGCCCTGAATCACGTCTATGGTTATCCAATTCAGGTGAGGCATCACTACGAGGTGGTAAACTAGATAATTTATTTGGTGTTGGTCTAGGTGTTGATGCGCAGTTAAGTAAATCAACCACTTTCGGTATCTCTTATCAAGGTCAATATAATAGTGATATCAATTCGAGTGGTATTAATGCAATATTGAAAATTAATTTCTAAATCTTATTTGTTTTTTGATATTTATAGCCCTTAGTAATAAGGGCTTTTTTTTGTATGAATATGTAAGTAAATAAAGGATAGTTTTACTATGAATAAGGAGTTTTTATGCATATAAAAAATAATTCTGATAACGTTACTTCAATAAAAAAATACTATGAAAATATAAAAGAGAAATACCAAATAAAAAATAAAATCAACAATGTGTTAAATACACTTTCAAGTCTTTATATTGAAAGGGAAAAAATTACTTTACTATCTAAAATATCATTTTTTATAAAGAGTGTTTTTAATATTAATGTTGGGGTGGTTTTTCTATTAGACAAAAGTCAACATGCGAAAATTAATACATTATCCATTTTGATGAGAAATGGAGGGGAAGTATATTTTAAAAACTGTAAGCTAATTAACTCAGATTTTGTTAGCTTTAAGAATAAACATTTAGATACATTTTTTTTAACTTTAAGTTATGCAATAAAAAATGATTGTCATGATGATGTTAAAAGATTAATACAATGTTATCTTTATGAAAAATCAAAAACAAAAGGAGACTTTATTACTATAATGGACATTGCTTTCAATATAATTAATCATTATCCAAAAGAAATGTTTGAACAATTAAAGAAATATCACCCAAAGTGTGATGATATGGTATATTATAGTGATTTTAACTATAAACAACATATTGATATGGCATTAATTTATGTTTGTAAGGAGATTAATAGAAAAGATAATAATGAATTAATTAATTCAATAATGAATTTAGTTACTATAATGTATAATATTTATTCGGTGGAGATGGATAAAGCGTTTATTGTCAATATAACTAAATGTTTTATTGATAAAGCAATGGAATATAATACGGTAAACTATATTAACGATGCTTTTAAAAAGTCAATATCAAATTTTTTGACTAATAAATTAAGAAATAATGAAGACGTTCAAAAGTTTGTAGATGATATGCTTACATTAGGAGTGTTAGAAAAAAAAGATATTATTAAAGCTAAAAAAATGACAATGGAAGACGAGAGTTTTATCACTAAACATAATAGAAGAATGCAAAATATTTTTACTAAGAATGAAAATAGTGATGAAATGAAATATACCATTGCTAATGTTATTAGAAATAATCATGAGAATATTTTAGAAAAAATAGACAATGAGTGTGGTGATCTTAAAGATAAATATAAAGATATTTTACTGGATATTATTGATTACTTAAGGGACGATAAGGATTGGAATTTTGATTCATTAATAATCGATTACACCTATTTCATTGATAATTATTTACATCTATTTTAGTTCTTTTTATTAAAGAGATCTTTGTTTCTTTAACACTACTTTAATCTTTAAACCAACCAGCACGACACTTAGCACTTTATTGAGCTATTTTTTATTGACAAACTTTAACTAACAAAGGCAAGTAAACGACTATTAATCCTAAGTAATAAAAGCGTATCACAATTTTTCACCTGTACTCGAACTGACTCATATTGATGTTACATAGCGATAAAAAAGAGGGGAGCTTAAGAGAGTGTTGATGAAAGAGAAAATGGTATAAGAGTCTTTTTAACGTAGATTTGCAACCAATACTCTCTATTTTTATCAATCGTATGATTGCCTTAACGAAAGGTGATACTTTAATGTTAAAAGTGCTATAAGCCAGTCAATGAGAAGTGGCAGTGCCTCTTTTCGCATGTTATTGATAAGGTGCTACATTTTTTACGATGAGAAAAAAGTAAGGTTCTTGCGCCTGTAATGAGCGTAAAGTAATTGTAAAAACACCTAAAGAATTTTCAAATATAATAGCAACTGCCATATAGCACTATTATAATGTTTAAAGCTTTCATGATTAAGTTAACACTTCCTGTATAAAGCAATTATTTATTATCGGTGAAGCATAAATTGTATCGACTCAAGTTTTCGCTTTCCGTATAGTATAAATAGTTTTCCCATTTTTACCCGTAGGTATGTAAATGAATATTAGTTTAATCGCAGCATTAGCGGCGGATCGTATTATTGGTATGGAAAAGGCGATGCCTTGGACATTACCGGGTGATCTCGCATGGTTTAAAAAAAATACATTAAATAAACCCGTTATTATGGGCCGGGTGACTTATGAGTCTATCGGGCGTCCTTTACCTAATCGTCTCAATATTGTATTAAGCAGTCAGCCTGGAAATGATGACAATGTTGTTTGGGTGAAATCCGTTGAAGAAGCACTACAAGCTGCTGAAAATAATGATGAAATCATGGTGATTGGTGGCGGTAAGGTTTATGAGCAATTCCTACCAATGGCGAATAAATTATACCTTACTCATATTGATGCTGAAGTGATTGGTGATACAACCTTCCCCGATTATGAGCCTGATGAGTGGGATTCTACTTTTATGGAATACCATGAGGCAGATGAAAATAATTCGCATAACTACTGTTTTGAAATATTAAAAAGAAGAAAATAACAAAATTTAAATAAAAAAGGAGATTAAATATCTCCTTTTTATTTTTATTAATTTATTAATATATTCATATTTAAATATGAATAGTTACTATAACTAAAATATAATTAGCTATAAAGAGTACCCTATAATTAAATATTCATTATTTATCTTTTAATAAATATCTTTATAAAGAATAATCTATAATAAATAGCGCAATATAGCGGTTAATTCTGCTTGTTGTTATAAAAAAGCTACTTAATTTGTTTTGAGAAAAAATAACCTATTGATTTAAATCAAGTTATCTTTGTGATGGCTCTCAGAAGAGAGTAGATAGCCCAGATAGCATAGTAAAATAAATCAACACCTATGCTATCTTAACGCTACAAAATTATGGTAAGTGTGTGAGACTAGGTTGGATAAAATAACGTTTGTCTTCCCAACGTAGACAGGTTAGAACACCGCCCCAGCAACACCCAGTATCTAGCGCATAGATATTTTCAGGGGTGCCTTTTCCCTCTAAAGAGGCCCAGTGGCCAAAGATAATACTGTAATCATTCGGTAGTTGATTAGGTAGATCAAACCAAGGTTTTAATGGCGCAGGCGCATTTTCAGGCTTATCTTTACAAATCATATCCAACTGCCCGTTAGGAAAACAATAGCGCATACGAGTAAAAGCATTGGTGCTAAAGCGTAATCGCGGTAAGCCAGTTAATTCGGGTGACCAATTATTGGGCATATCACCATACATGGAATTAATGAAAAGGGGGTAACTATCGCTACTTAATATGGCTTCTACTTCTCGGGCACATTTTTTAGCTGTTGCTAAATCCCACTGAGGGGTAATACCTGCGTGTGCCATAACGATTTTCTTTTCTTCATCAACTTGTAATAGCGGTTGACGTCGTAACCAATTAATTAATTCATCAGCATCTGGTGCATTGAGTAATTCATTAAGCTTATCTTTGGGTTTATTACGACTAATCTTTGCAAATACCCCCAGTAGATGCAGATCGTGATTCCCTAATACGAGTTTTAACGCTGAGCCTAAGCTTTTGACAAAACGCAATACTTCAAGTGAATCAGGTCCTCGAGCAACCAGATCCCCCGTTAACCAAAGTGTATCTTGATTGGCGTCGAAATTAACTTGATTGAGAAGTTGGCGTAATTCACGATAACAGCCGTGAACATCGCCAATTAAATAAGTAGCCATAATTAATTTATCAATGTAGGGATAGCAAGGCGGAAAACAGGGATGTCAATTTGAAACAGACGTCCTTGTGCGTCAATCATTTCATAATGACCTTCCATGGTGCCCATCGGCGTTTCAAGAACTGCGCCACTGGTATAACGATACCGTGAGCCAGCTTCAATCAGAGGTTGTTCACCAACAACCCCTTCACCTTGAACTTCAGTGGTATTTCCTTGTGCATTGGTGATCAACCAATAGCGACGTAGGAGGCGAATAGCATGTTTATTCAAGTTATGTATGGTGATGGTATAAGCAAAAACATAGCGCTGTTCTTCTGGCGAAGATTGGCTCTCAATGTAAACGCTTTGTACCTGTATCGCCACTTTGGATGAAGTAAACATAATACCTCCTAGGTCTAGTGTGCGCTATTTCACTCAGCGTGTTGCTGTTGTGATGATAACCAGTTTGCCACTTTACAGTATTGCTCAACAGAAATATTTTCTGCGCGTGCTGTGGGATCAATATCTAATGCCAGCATATCTTCTGCTGTAAGTAGTCCACCTAAGCTATTACGTAACGTTTTACGGCGCTGATTAAAGGCTTGTGATGTGATACGGCTTAACATAGCAATATCTGTCACCGGATAGGGTTTTTCCTTATAAGGGATCAGACGCACAACGGCAGAATCTACTTTCGGGGCTGGCTTAAATGAGCTTGGTGGCACTTCAATAATAGGAATGACTTGGCAGTGGTATTGTGCCATGACACTTAAGCGGCCATAAGTTTTACTACCATGACTTGCCACTAGGCGATTAACCACCTCTTTTTGCAACATAAAAGTCATGTCAGAAATGGCATCAGCAAAACTAAATAGATGGAACATTAATGGCGTTGAAATATTATAAGGTAGGTTACCAAAAACCCGCAGAGGTTGCTGACGCTCTTTTGCTAATTGGGCAAAATCAATCGTCATCGCATCTTGCTGAATAATGGTTAGCTTATCTTTTAATGTAGGGTGAACTTCTAAGCGTGCAGCTAAATCACGGTCAATTTCGACGACCGTCATTTTATCCATTCTTTCCCCCACCGGCTCAGTAAGCGCGCCTAAACCAGGACCGATTTCAATAACGGCTTCACCGGGTTGTGGATAAATAGATTCAACAATACTTTCAATAATATAGCTGTCTGTTAAAAAGTTCTGCCCGAAGCGTTTGCGGGCAAAGTGCCCCTGATGGACTCTATTATTCATTACAATTTTGTATCATATTAATGGCTAAATTTAATGCGGTGCGAAAACTGCCAGCATCTGCGCTTTTAGTACCTGCAAGTTCAAGGGCGGTCCCATGATCAACAGATGTACGAATAAAAGGTAGACCGAGCGTGATATTCACAGCACGACCGAAACCTTCATATTTTAGCACAGGTAATCCTTGATCGTGATACATCGCAAGCACAGCATCTGCATGTGTTAAATATTTAGGCTGGAATAAGGTATCCGCAGGGTAAGGCCCATGAAGTTGAATACCTTGTTGGCGTAATTGCTCTAATGCGGGTTCAATAATATCGATCTCCTCACGCCCCATATGACCGCCTTCTCCAGCATGAGGATTTAGACCGCATACGTAAATATGTGGTGATGAGATGCCAAATTTGGTTTTTAGATCATGGTTTAAAATGGTGATGATCTCATTAAGCAACTCACCCGTAATCGCATCAGCAACTTCTCTTAAGGGCAGGTGTGTGGTGGCGAGAGCGACTCTTAAAGTGTCCGTTGCCAGCATCATCACCACTCGTTGACAATGGCTACGATCGGCAAAGAACTCTGTATGCCCTGTAAATGGCACACCGGCATCATTAATAACCCCTTTATGTACCGGCCCTGTGACTAAAGCAGAAAACTCTCCGTTTAAACATCCATCACAAGCGCGAGCAAGCGTTTGTACCACATAGTGGCCATTGGCAGTATTAAGTGTACCTGCGACAACCGAAGGGTCGGTTAATTCAACGGCAAGTACACAAATTTGGCCAGGGATATGTGCTGTAGGTGGATTATCTGGGGAATATTCAACTAAAGTGAGTGGGAGATTGAGTTGCTGTGCTCTTGCTCGTAATAATTGAGGATCAGCGCATACTACCCAAGGAAGTGCCCACTGTGACTGTGCTAATGAAATAATCAGGTCAGGACCAACCCCGGCGGGTTCGCCGGGGGTGATAACGAGGGGTTTTTTTAGCTTAGTTTGCATTATTCTCGTTCATTATTTTCACATAAGCGCCTGCACGCAACTCTTGCATCCAGTTTTGCACTTCTTCATTAAACTTGCGGTTAAACAGTAAGCGGTAAGCTTGTTCTTTATTCGCTGCATCTGTTTTATCAACGCTACGCGTATCTTCAAGTTCAATTAAGTGCCAGCCAAAATTAGAGCGCACAGGTTGGCTTAATTCATTTTTGTTTAAACGCATCAACGCGTCACGGAAAGCTGGATCATAAATATCAGGCATTGACCATCCTAACTCACCGCCACGTAATGCTGAACCGGGATCTTCAGAATACTCTTTAGCCGCATCCGCAAAACTGATTTTACCGCTACGAATATCGGCGGAAATTTTCTGTAGTTTGGCATAAGCTTGCTCATCATTCATGATAGGCGAGCTTTTTAGTAAGATATGGCGTGCTTTTACTTCTGTCACAGAAACGGTTTTTGAAGCACCACGTATATCATTGACTTTAATAATGTGTAGACCAACACCTGATTGCAGTGGCCCGACAATTTCACCTTTTTGTGCATTAGCAAGCTGTTTAGCAAAGATTGTCGGTAACTCATCAATTGATGCCCATCCCATATTACCACCATTAAGTGCTTGTGGATCGGCAGAATAAGTGGCAGCTAATTTTCCGAAATCAGCACCGTTTTTTAGCTGGTTCTTAATACGGTTCACCACTTGCTGTGCTTTTTCAATTTCTGCAGGTGATGGATTTTCTGATAATGGAATTAAGATATGGCTAAGATTAAGATCAATACTTTGGCTTGCTTGGCTTTCAATTTGTTTAGCTAATGAGTCCACTTCTTGTGGCAAAATCGTAATACGACGACGAACTTCGTTATTACGCACTTCTGCTAACATCATCTCTTTACGAATATCTTGACGATAATCGTTATAAGCAATGCCATCGGCAGCAAGACGTTTTTTTAACTGCTCTAGTGTCAGGTTATTTTCTGCGGCAATCCCTTGAATGGTTGACTCAATGGCAGCTTCAGGAATATCAATTTGCATCTGTTGAGCCATTTGCAAGATGATGTTATCCATCACCAAGCGCTCTAAGATTTGTTGGCGCAAAACTTGCTCATCAGGCATTTCTTGCCCGGCATTTTTGGCATTCATTTGCACCGTTTGTAACATTCTATTGACGTCGCTTTCCAGAACGACACCGTTATTGACGATAGCCGATACGCGGTTGAGTTCTTGTGCTGCAAAAGTGGTTGTGCTGGTGGCTGCACCAACCGTGATCATTAAGCCGATAACCAGCGTTTTCCAATTTTTCATAAGTTTCCCATTATGTGTTTTCCGCATTTTGCGCGATGACATATTCATTCAGCCAATTTTGTCGTTTGGGTTAATCAAAACGCTCTTTGATAAGGTAAGATACCGCGCTCAAGCATTTTTTGACTACCTAAACTATGATTGTTACTTAGGCCTCTGAGTTCCAAATTGATTGACCATTTGTTGTCAATATCGCTGTGGTCTTCTTTCCAGCCAACAATTTTACGTTCATAACCAACGTTTACCGCCCAGCAACAGGTGTTATATTGTAAGCCAACCATTTGGCTTACTGGCTCTGAATCTTTGGTATCAAAGTAATAAGCGCCGACCAGTCCCCAACGTTCTGCTAAAGGCCAACTGCCGACAACACCAATTTGAGAAATGCCTTTTTGGTATTCAGGTAGTTGTCTTATACTGCCATCATAAGGGCGAACCCGTGTTGCTTGAATATAATCACGGTCTACATAACGATAGCTCAATTGTAAGAGATGGTCGCTATCACGGCGATACTCCATAATCGCATCACCCATAGAGACACTGCCTAAACGACGGTCATATTGTAAACCACCACGCATACCTAAAGTATCAGTAATGCGCCAATATGCATCGCCTGCCCATACCATAGACCCGGTTTCATCTTTGTTATTGATAATTTCATTCGATGAACCTGTTTTAGGACGCTCAAAGAAATAGATTTGACCAACAGAAATATTAAAACGTTCAACCAGTTCACTGTCATAAAAACGTGAAGTAACACCTGCCGTTAATTGGTTTGCAGAAGCAATGCGATCTAGACCACCGTACATTCTGTCACGGAAAAGTCCGCTATAGTTGGATTGTAATAGCGCTGAGTCAAAGTTATTGATATTAGACTGATCTTTATACGGTACATATAGATATTGTACTCGTGGCTCTAACGTTTGCGTAATATCGTTAGTGTCATATTGGCGTTCAAATACCACTTTCATATCTGACTTAAATTGTGGTAGTACGCGGTTGACGCTATCATCAAGTCTTGGATTTTTAGCGTTATTTTTATAAGCATCAGGAATATCTTGATCATAATGAGTCGCCATCAATTTAAACTCATTATTAAAGCTTGCCCAGCCAGTGGAGGCAGGTAAGGAAATGGTTGGCTCTATATGATAACGGTTCGCTTCAGGGGTGTTTTCTCCGACACTGGTAAAGCGGACAAATTGTGCATAAGTACGAAAATCAAATGGGCCAATATCATTTTTATAATAATTAAGATCAAGCTGCGGCTCAGCACGATAAGCCCTTGCATCTTTATTATCTGAGAAAATTTGGAACTGTTTAGTGGTTAATGTGGCATTCCAATTTTGCTGAGCATAACCGGTACTGAATTTTTGTGTCGCATAACCATCAGTGGTATTACCATATTGCGAAGTAAAGTCGGTGAAATATTTGTTATCACTGACTTTTGTGTAGTCAACATTAAAGCGCCACACATTGTTCATCACCCCACTGTGACCCCAATAGAATAACCAGCGTGTAGCAGAATCACGCGCCAGATAACCCGCTTTTTCGTCTGCTTTATCTTTATTGTATTGACTGTCGTGGTGGATCCAATCAACCGCAATCGTACCGCGACCCGGTTTTGTTAAATAACGAAATTCATTATCGAATTTTAAACCACGGCGACTAATATAATTCGTGGTAATAGTCGCATCATAATTAGGGGCAATATTCCAATAGTAAGGCAGTTGGAAGTCAAACCCAGAACTACGAGAATAGTTACCATTAGGAATTAAGAAACCAGAGCGACGTTTATCGCCAATCGGTAATTGCAGATAAGGACTATAGAAGACTGGGACGTTAGCAACACGAAAACGCGCATTCCAAATTTCTGCTACTTGCTCTTCACGATCTAAGATAACCTCAGAGCCGACAACACTCCAACTATCGTCGCCGGGTAGACAAGAGGTAAACATCCCTTTATCCATAATGGTATAGCGGTTTTCGCCACGCATTTGCATTTTATTCGCGTAGCCACGGCCTTGTCGGCCCACCATTTGGTATTTACCTTCTTCGATATCAGTATCTTTATTATTTAGATTAGACCAAGCACGTGGGCCTTTTAAGATGATTTGTGGATCATCATAAGAGACATTACCTGTCGCGGTGACCATTCTTAATGGTGTTTCACCTTCTGTTTGGGTCAACTCAACATTATCTGCGCTTAATGTTTGATTTCCCTGTTTAATGTCCACATTGCCTCTATATTGGATCATGCGTGGGTATTCCCCTTGCATATCCTTAGCCGTAATGGTGACAGGTAATGAGTTAGGATCGCCTTCGACTAATGGCTTATTATAAACAGGGACTCCCAGTAAACATTGAGAGGCAAGATCAGCATATGCAGGCTGAGCATAAATTGTGGCCCAAACTAAGGTGGCCAGCAGTGTGGGATAACTTTTTTTCATGAGTATTTATGTGCTTCCGTCATCAGTGGCTTCTACTGCTAAATAGCGAGAAACTAACGCAGGGAGTTATGCAACACTAGCCCAACGTCCTGAACATTGTTCTAACGGTAACCGAAAAAAGAGCAGTTCCCTTTTTTCGATGTTTCTATGTTGAAATCGGTTTATAGCTTTATTAGAAACAAAAAAACACCGCGCTTGTGCGGTATTTCGTGCTGCATAACAACGCTAAAGTTATTCGTTTGGTCACTTATTTTACTTTAACACAATTTAAACGAAAACAGCATTATCTCTGTGCAAGCAGCTAGCGAAAACCTCATCATTTTAAGAAAAAGTTTATTTGAGCTTGCTTGATGTTAGGTGTGAAAGCAAATGAATAGTATGATAATGCAAAATTGTGAGCAGGGCATTGAAGATTTGAGGAGTCTATGCGCTATTGGGGAAAATTATTAGGCCTTATCATCGGTAGTTTTGCCGGGATCGGCTTTTGGGGCATTGTGATTGGGGTTTTTCTAGGACACCTTTATGACGTACAAAGAAGTAAATTAAGCTATGGTGGGCGCTATAATCGTGATAGACAAGCCTATTTCTTTGCTGCCACATTCCAAGTCTTAGGGCATTTAACCAAATCCAAAGGACGAGTGACACAAACCGATATCACATTAGCCAGTACGTTAATGGATAGAATGAATTTACATGGGGCAGCACGTCAAGCAGCACAACAGGCGTTTCGAGAAGGTAAAGAGGTTGATTTCCCACTTAGAGCCACCTTACAACGTGTTCGCCAAATTTGTGCTGGTCGCCGTGATTTACTGCAGATGTTTCTGGAAATTCAATTACAAGCCGCATTTGCTGATGGGCAGTTACATCCTAACGAACGTAAAATGCTGTTTATTATTATTGATGAGCTCGGATTTTCTCGCGCCCGTTTTGAACATATATTAGCCATGATGCAGGCGGGGCAAAGTTTTCATTATCAACAAGGGCAAAATTATCAGCCACAAACTCAAGGCCCAACGCTTTCTGACGCCTATAAAGTGTTAGGTATTAAAGAGGGTGATGATGTTAAAACAATAAAAAGAGCTTATCGAAAATTAATGGGAGAACATCATCCTGATAAATTGGTTGCAAAAGGTTTACCACCGGAGATGATGGAAATTGCAAAACAAAAAGCACAAGCTATCCAAGTTGCTTACGATTTGATTAAAAAAGAAAAAGGATTTCGTTAACATCTTGTAAATAAAGATGAGAAAAGAGAGAATTAATCCGTGATGAAGATAACTCAGTCTTAGTTGAGATTATTATTTGTCACGGTAAAATATAAGTGAAATTTAATTATTTCACTCTCATTCTCTTATAAAAGGAACTATATCAATGTCAAACGTCCGTGTTCTTGTTGGGGTAATAGGATTAGCGCTCTGTCTGCTCCTTGCTTCACTAAGTTCGGTGACCGTTTTAGTGTCGTAAGACAGGTTAAAAATCTGCCAGGCATTCAAAATGTATCGGTGAATGAAAGGCCGGATGCGTAATAAATAATTCCTGAGCATGTAACTGCAGGCGAGGTGCGAGTGCTCTTGCCTGCGGATGAGCATAAAAACGATCCCCTAAAATAGGATGACCTAATGCTAGCATATGAACCCGTAGCTGATGGGAGCGTCCGGTTATTGGTGATAGTTTTACCCGCGTTGCATTTTCTTCATATTCCAACACTTCATAAAAAGTTTGTGCAGACTTTCCTGTTTCATAACATACTTTTTGCTTAGGTCGATTAGGCCAATCGCAGATCAACGGCAGATCTACTAACCCTTGTGGTTTTTCAAGCTTTCCCCAGACACGGGCAATATAGGTTTTTTTCGGCTCTCGTTCACGAAATTGGCGTTTTAATTCACGCTCGGCGGCTTTATTAAGCGCAACAACCATCACACCACTCGTGGCCATATCAAGGCGATGAACAGATTCCGCATCAGGAAAATCGGCTTTTATACGCGACATAATGCTGTCGTGATGTTCTAGCGCTTTGCCGGGTACAGATAGCAATCCACTGGGTTTATTAACAACAATAATATGCTCATCTTGATATAAAACGTGTAACCAAGGATCAGTGGGGGGGTTATAAACTTCCATCATAGTGGATATCTCAGCAAAATAACGGGGGAGATAAAGCTTTCCCCCGTTTTAACAGTGATTATTGGTGGGTAACAACAATTAAACGGATCGCATCTAAGCGCCATGTCGCTTCATCTAAGTGGTTAAGAATATGCGTACGCTCATTTTCAATTGCTTCAACTTCGTCATCACGTATATTTGGGTTAACGGCACGTAATGCCTCTAAGCGTGATAACTCATGTGTTAATGCGTTGTCTGCTTCTTGCTTCGCTTGTTCAATTAGCGTTTTCGCTTCCGCTTCCATTAAGGATTCTGATGCTTTTAGTACATGATGAACTTCATTTTGTACCGCATTGACCAATTTGCTGGATGTGTGGCGATTCACCGCATTTAATTGGCGGTTAAAACTTTCAAATTCAACTTGTGATGCAAGATTATTACCTTTTAAATCAAGTAATAAGCGTACTGGAGTTGCCGGTAAGAAGCGAGTTAAATGAAGGTGTTTAGGGGCTTGCGCTTCTACGACATAAATCAGTTCAACTAATAGCGTACCTACAGGTAATGCTTTGTTTTTCAATAAAGAAACCGCACAACTACCTGTATCACCAGATAAGACTAAATCTAAACCATTGCGGATAATAGGATGTTCCCAACTGATAAATTGCGTATCTTCACGAGAGAGTGCATGCTCTCTATCAAAGGTAATTGTGCAACCATCTTGTGGTAATCCTGGGAAGTCAGGAACTAACATATGATCTGATGGCGTTAATACAATTAAGCTATCATTACGATCTTCTTGGTTAATGCCCACAATATCAAATAAGTTTAAGGCGAAGTTAACCAAATCGGGATCGTTATCTTGCTCTGCAATCTTATTCGCTAACTCAACGCCAATTTCACCGCCGTTAGAGTGCATTTCTAATAGACGGTCACGACCTTGCTCTAGTTTGAGTTTCATCTCATCATGTTGCTTACGACAAGAAACGATAAACTTATCAAAATCACCTAGTTCATTAGGTTGAGCAAGATAATTGACTAGCGCATCATATTCGTTGTCATAAATTGTACGACCCGTCGGGCAGGTATGTTCAAATGCATCTAACCCTTCGTGATACCAACGTAATAGAACAGATTGAGCGGTTCCTTCAAGATAAGGCACACTGATATCAATGTCGCGGTTTTGACCGATACGATCAAGACGACCAATACGTTGTTCTAATAAATCAGGATTAAAGGGGAGATCAAACATCACTAGTTGATTAGCAAATTGGAAGTTACGCCCTTCTGAACCGATTTCAGAACATAGTAACACTTGTGCACCTTCCTCTTCTGAGGCGAAATAAGCGGCTGCACGATCTCGTTCAAGTAAAGACATCCCTTCATGGAATACTGCGGCACGAATACCTTCACGTTCACGTAAAACTTGTTCTAATTGCAATGCTGTGGCGGCTTGAGCACAAATGACTAATACTTTTTCATGACGATTGGCGGTTAAAAAGCCTAGTAGCCATTCAACGCGTGGATCAAAGTTCCACCATGTGGCATTTTCACCTTCAAACTCTTGGTAGATACGTTCAGGATAGAGCATCTCTTTTGCTCGTACTTCGAGGCTCTTTTTCGCTGCCATAATCTCAGCCACCTTAATGGCGGTTTGATACTGAGTTGGTAGTGGCATTTTTATTGCGTGCAACAGTCGGTTAGGAAAGCCTTTGACGCCGGAGCGAGTATTGCGAAATAACAGACGACCCGTACCGTGTCTATCCATCAACATATGAATAAGCGCTTGGCGAGATTTTGTACGCTCTTCACCTTGGGTATTAGAGGCTTTTAGCAACGGCTCTATATCTTGCTCGCTGATCATCTCACTGATGCTATTTTGCTGTTCGTTATTTAAATCATCTTCTGAAAGCAAAATGGTTACCGCATCGGCCACGGGGCGATATTTTTGTTGTTCATTAATAAATTCGTTGTAATCGTGGAAACGATTAGGATCGAGCAAACGTAAGCGGGCAAAATGGCTTTCTTGACCAAGTTGCTCCGGTGTTGCGGTTAATAACAATACAGAAGGGATCGCTTCAGCCAGCGTTTCGATAACTTGGTATTCTCGGCTTGGTGCCTTTTCACTCCATACCAGATGGTGGGCTTCATCGACAACTAACATATCCCAAGTCGCTTCAACAAGGTGTTCAAAGCGTTGTTTGTTTTTACGCACAAAGTCTAATGAGCAAATGATCATCTGCTCTGTTTCGAAAGGATTATCGCTATCTAATAAAGATTCGCTATAACGGCTATCATCAAACAGTGAAAAACGTAGGTTGAAACGACGTAACATCTCAACTAACCACTGATGTTGTAAGCTTTCAGGAACGATAATTAAAACACGCTCAGCGCGTCCATCCATGATTTGCTGGTGGATTATCATACCCGCTTCGATAGTTTTACCCAGCCCAACTTCATCCGCTAATAAAATGCGTGGATTATGACGTTTACCCACTTCATTAGCAATATAGAGCTGATGAGGAATAAGACTTGCGCGAATACCACGTAGACCACTTTGTGCTTGCTTAAACTGTTCGCTCATAAATTTACGCGCACGATAGCGTAAAGCAAAACGATCCATACGGTCTATTTGACCGGCAAAAAGACGATCTTGTGGCTTATTAAAAGTGAGTTTGTTATCTAAGAATACTTCACGCAGTTGTGCTGGCTCTTCGGTATCTAAACGTACGCCGTGATAAATAAGTAAGCCATTATCTTCCACAACGTTGTCGATGGCGAGCTTCCAGCCTTCATGGCTGGTGACAGTATCCCCCACATTAAACATCACCCGCGTTATTGGGGCATCATGGCGGGAATAAAGACGATTTTCGCCACATGCAGGAAAAAGTAAGGTCACCATACGGGCATCAATTGCCACAACAGTACCTAGTCCAAGTTCGCTTTCTGTATCGCTAATCCAACGTTGACCAAGAGTAAAAGGCATATATATAAACTCAGCTCTCAAATATATAATTTATTAAATCATTATTAATGAATGCAGTATTGCGGTGTTGTCATCCAATCTACGGGATAAAAAATAGTATCTTTCTCAAGATGAGAAAAAAGGTGATTATCACCAAAGGGGCGTTATGTTAATAGATGCAAAGCAAGCCGTCACCTGCAAAATAACACATCTTAAAAAGAGAGCGTCATTTGCCCATTTAACAAGGTAGAAAAATCATCTTGTAGAAATGGCAAAATAGCATCTGCTATCGGCATTAATTGCTTATTAATGTAGTGTTCATAGTCAGGTGTCGAAGTGATATGCTCTAACGGCTCTGGCCCCAAGTGAGTAATTATATAACTAATCCAACCGCCTTGCTGATATTGTTGCGGCCTATTTTGTAATTGATTATAGTCATCCGCTAATCGAGCTGCTTTGACGTGAGGGGGGATATGGTGCTGGTAGTCTGATAATTTTCGTCGCAATCTTTTTCGATAAACCAGTCTATCATCATATTTTCCTAATAGCGTATCAGCAACATAATCACGAATAAACTGTTGATAAGGTTGCTGATTAAAGATGCGTGTATAAAGCTCTTTTTGAAAAGCTTGCGCCAGTGGTGTCCAGTCTGTTCTGACTGTTTCCAATCCTTTAAACACCATTTTATCATGACTTAGCCCTGCATAACGTTTTTTACTTCCGGTTTCCATGCCTCGAATAGTGGGCATCAAGAATCGGCGATAATGGGTTTCGTACTCAAGCTCTAATTGGCTATCAAGCTGGTAAGTTTCAGTCAGATAGCTTTTCCACCATTGATTAACATCTTGCGCTAATTGACGACCGATCTGCTCTGCTTGTACTTCGTTATGAGCGGCTTTAAGCCAAACAAAAGTAGAATCAGTATCACCATAAATCACTTGATAGCCTTTTGACTCAATTAATTCACGGGTCTTTTTCATTATTTCATGACCACGTAAAGTAATTGATGAAGCCAATCGAGGATCAAAAAAACGACAGCCTACCGAGCCTAATACACCATAAAAAGCATTCATAATAATTTTCAATGCTTGAGAGAGCGGGGCGTTGTTATGACGTTTAGCATTATCTCGTTCATGCCAGATTTGTGAAACAATGGTGGGTAAACAGTGTTTTTCTCGTGAAAACCACGCTTGACGAAAACCGGGAACGGCATGTGTGCTATCAGGGTGATGCATACCTTCAATCATTCCCACCGGATCGATTAAAAAGGTGCGAATAATAGAGGGATATAGGCTTTTATAGTCCAGTACCACCACTGAGTCATAGAGACCCGGTGTTGAGTCCATGACAAAACCACCAGGGCTATGCTCTTCGGGTTTTTCACCTTGATTGGGGGCAACATAACCAAGACGATGCATTGAGGGTAAATAGAGGTGAGTAAATGCTGCGACAGAGCCACCACTTCTATCTGCTGCCAGTCCTGTTACACTGGCTCTTTCTAATAAGAATTCCATTAAGTGTGTGGTATCAAAGATACGATTAACCAAGACACAATCTTGCCAGTTATAATACGCTAAGGCGGGCTTATCCTCTTTAAAACGGCGATTGATTTCGTCCATTCTGGCATAAGGTGTATCAATCGCTTTCCCTTCCCCTAACAGTGTTTGAGCAACTGACTCTAGGCTAAAAGAGGGAAAATTCCATGTCGCCATTTTTAAAGCATCAATACCATCAATAATTAAACGCCCTTGTGCTGAGGCAAAAAAGTGCCCCGCTTTAAAACCATGTTCACGCCACTCTAATGGGGTATTTTGTCGTCCTAATAATAAATTGATCCCGTAACGCTGAGCATGGGTATGCAAGATACGCAAATCAAATTGAATAAGATTCCAACCAATAATCGCATCAGGATCGTACTCTTGTATCCAAGCATTTAGTTTTTCAAGGAGTTGTAATCGACTACTTACATAGCACAGACGATAGCCTTCAGGTTGTTGGCTTTCTTGAACTTCTGGGAGGGTGTCACTAAGCATAAAAACAACGTTATCACCGCAACCGGCTAATCCAATAGAATAAAGCTCACCAAACTCACTGGTTTCAATATCTAAAGAGACGGTACGTAATGTAGGACGATAATCACTGGCAGGTTTTAGCGTGACAGTATGACTATTTTGATAACGAAACCATACAGGCGCGGTGATAAAACGCTCCATCATATAGCGTTCATGTGGGCGGATATCGGCTTCATATAGGCGAATATTATACTGTTTTAATTGCTGTTCAAGCTGGGTAAGTTGGCGGTATTGTTTACAATAAATCCCCAAAACAGGTTGTCTTTCAAAGTCTTTTAACGCCAGAGGACGAATATCAATATCGCGATTATGACCAACCACTGAGCGTAATATACTTTCATTTTGTTGAGCAACAAAACCAATAGCATACTGCTTTGCAACCGTGACTTTACGCGGTCCATTTTCTGTCGCCAACCAATAGGAGACAGCGATACCTTGTGGGGTGTCACTCCAATGGCGGGTAAGAATAAAGCCTTGCTCTGTGTGGTATGTCATAAATAATACATATCAAGTAAGTGAAGATATGTTTATTATAGTTAAATTAGTGGTTATTTATACAGCTATATTTCAATAGATTAATTAAAAGGTATCCCTAAAAGCAGTGATTGATCCACTTCGCCTTTGATTAATGACGCTGTATTTCCATCATAGACAATGGTGCCATTATCAATAACAAGCGCTCTTGGTGCGATTTTATGAGCATCTTCTAAGCTGTGAGACACCATGAGTAAAGTGAGATTTTTTTCATCACAAATTTGTTCTAATAATGTCAGCATTTCGATACGTAATGCGGGATCAAGGGCGGAAAAAGGTTCGTCTAACAATAAAATAGGCTGTTCACGTACCAGACAACGGGCAATTGCCACTCGTTGACGTTGACCTCCTGATAGCTGTGAAGGTAAACGCTCTAGATAATCACTTAAAGAAACCTGTTTGGCTCGACTTTCTAATAGTGCTTTCTGTGCCACAGTGAGCTTTAACCCTGGATCTAGCCCTAAACCAATATTTTGTCTTACCGTGAGATGAGGAAAAAGATTGTTATCTTGAAATAACATCGAGATAGGGCGTTGGGCAGGGGCTGTTTTGGTATGATCTTTCCCTTTTAAAAATAACGAGCCTGACTCTGAGGGCAGAAAACCCGCTATTAAGCTGAGTAATGAGCTTTTACCTGCACCACTGGGACCTAAAATAGCAATACGCTCCCCCGCTTTTACCGTTAAATTAAAGGTCAGATGTTGGTGCTCATAGGTATAAGAAAGCTGCTCTAACTTAATCATAGGATTTTCCTGAAACGCGTTCGATAAGGCTAAAAAGCGTGAAACATAACAGCAAAAGGAGCATCGCGGTGACAGCGCCATCTTGTGTGTGATAAGCACCGATTTGCTGATAGAGGTAAAAAGGTAATGTTCTAAAAGTTTCATTTCCAAATAAGGCAACAATACCAAAATCACCAATGGAAATGACACAAGCAAAAGCCAGTGCTTGTGATAGTGGTTTTTTCAAAGCGCGTAGCTCTATCCAACGTAGACGATTAATACCTCGCAAATTAAGGGAAGCACATAATAGATTATAGCGGGCTGCAATATCATTCATTGGGTTTTCAAGTACTTTTAAAGCATATGGAATAGCCATAAGCGCATTAGTGAGGATCACTAAAAGATAGGGGGATTCAGGTAATCCGGTTGTGCTGTTTAATAATAGAAAAAAGCCCGTCGCTAATACAATGCCCGGCATAGCCAGAATAATGAGTCCACTCATTTCCAGCGCTTGTCCGGCCTTTTTAAAATGGCGTAAGCGTAATTCTCGACTACTCCAGAGCAACATCATCGTTAAAATAACACAAAGTCCCCCAGCGCCAAGTGCAATAATTAATGATGTTGTAAAGGCTTGCCAAAGTACCGGCTGTTGTAGAACACCTAATAATTGACTGTTTAAGCCATCACTTATCACCGCTAATAACGGAGGAAGTAAAAAGAGCATAGCAAGTACGATAATTAAACTATCCGTTATTTTATTGATTAATGAGTCGCTAGGATCACGCCAGCTTAGTTTTTGATGACTACCGACAAAGAGTGTTCCCTTTAATTTTTGGCTAACAAGTACTAATCCTAAGCAGCAAAATAGCTGAATTAATGCTAATAGCGCTGCACGATGTAAATCGTAGTCATAACTTAATGCTTGATAAATTGCCAATTCAACAGTTGTTGCCGCAGGCCCACCTCCCAGCGCTAATACAGTCGCGAAACTTGCAAAGCAGAGCATAAAAATCAGTGATGCAGTAGGCAGGATTTGTCGCCATAAATAGGGCCACTCGAGAAAACGAAAACGTTGCCAGCCATTCATTCCCAATTGTGATGCTAATTGGCGTTGCTCGGTAGAAATACTTTCCAAGGCTTGTAACAACATTCTGGTAGCCAGTGGCATATTGAAAAAAATATGTGCGAGTAAAATGCCTTGTAAACCATAAGGCGTAAAATGGTAATCAATCCCTAACCATTGGCATATTTGAGCCAGCCACCCCATGCGACCATACACAGTTAAAATGCCAAATAGCGCCACTAACACCGGTAGAACTAAACTCATTGCACATAAGCGTAAAAAGAGCGTTCTGCCAACAAACTGGCGTCGATAGAGCGCTTTTGCTAACCAAATTGCCGGTAAAATGGAAAATAGCGCGGATAAAAATGCTTGCCAAAAAGTAAAGCGCACCACATGCCATAGGTAACTATCAGCAAAAATAGTCGATAAATCACCACTTGGCGCGTTAAACCATAAAGCACCGAAGGAGAGAAGGGCGACGGTAAGTAATAATCCCGAGGCGCATAGCCCCGGGATAAGCCATTTACCCATTAGCGGCTAACCGCAGATTGCCAGTTACGTGTCCATGTTTGGCGCTCTTTGGCTACCACATCAGCATCAAATTGTAATGACTTTTGCGGTTTAGGCATAACGGAGTAGACCTCAGGTAGTGGCATATCAATAACAGGATACATCCAATTAGTGGTTGGGATGGTTTCTTGGAAAGCGGGGGTTAGCATAAATTGCATAAATTGCTGAGCTAATTCTGGCTGTTTGCTGGATTTTAGCTTGGCTGCAACTTCTACCTGTAAATAGTGTCCTTCATCAAAAATAGCAGCCGCATAATTGTCTTTTTTATCAGCCAAAATATGGTAGCCCGGAGATGAGGTGTAACTGAGCACAAAATCCCCTTCTCCTTTCAAGAATAAGCCATAGGACTCACTCCAGCCTTTGGTTACTGTCAGTGTTTTATTCGCCAATTTTTGCCACTGCTCAGCGGTATTGTTTGGATACAGTGATTGCATCCATAACATTAAGCCTAAGCCGGGGGTACTGGTACGTGGATCTTGATAAAGGATTTTCCACGGCTGTTGGCTATTTAACAACTCATCCATGCTTTTAGGGGGATGAGTAATACGATTTTTATCGTAAATAAAAGCGAAATAACCGTAGTCATAAGGCACAAAAGTGTCATCAGTCCATTTTTCAGGTAATGCCAGTTTTGATGTATCAATATTGCTTGGTGCAAAAAGTCCGGTCTGTTTTGCCGCATGAATAAGATTGTTATCTAGCCCTAAAATAATATCTGCCTTACTTTTACTCCCTTCCATACGTAAACGATTAAGGAGAGAAACCCCATCCGAAAGGGCAACCAGTTTTAGCTCACAATCACATTGTTGTTCAAATGCTTTTTTAATTGCCGGACCAGGCCCCCAATCCGCGGTAAAAGAGTCATAGGTATAGACGGTAAGTGTGGGTTTGGTTTGTTGTGCATTTGCGGCAAAAGCACTGAACAAACCTAGTGCACTGAATAAAAGAGTTGAACGAAGAGAATTTATTAACACGCTATTTTCCTCAGTAAAAAGTCAAGTAGGATCTGAGGAGTGAGGAGGCAAATGAGTTATTATTGCGCCATCCTGACTCAAATCCCTACGCCAGTATTAGCTGGATCAGGTTCCACGAGTTTTTCTCAGCTTAAAAAAGCACCCCGTTGAGACATTCCCATTGTAGATAAATACTCACGTTGTGCAAAGTCTGTTGATAGTGGTTTACCGTTTGTGGGTAGTATGAAACAATGAGTTATCTTTCAAGTTTGGTTATTGAGGTAGTCTGGTGATCGATGATGATGGCTACCGCCCGAATGTGGGGATTGTAATTTGTAATCGGCAAGGGCAAGTGCTTTGGGCCCGTCGCTATGGACAACATTCATGGCAATTTCCTCAAGGGGGAATTAATCCTGGAGAATCACCAGAACAAGCCATGTATCGTGAGTTGTTCGAAGAAGTTGGATTAAGTCGTAAGGATGTTAAAATCCTTGCCTCCACGCGTAACTGGTTACGTTACAAGTTACCTAAGCGTTTGGTGCGTTGGGACACAAAACCTGTTTGTATTGGACAAAAACAGCGTTGGTTCCTTTTGCAGTTAACAAGTAACGACAAGGACATTAATGTTCAGCAGAGCAAAACGCCAGAGTTTGATGGTTGGCGTTGGGTTAGCTATTGGTATCCTGTTCGTCAAGTCGTCTCTTTTAAACGAGATGTATATCGTCGCGTGATGAAAGAGTTCGCACCAGTAGTTATGCCATTACAAGAACAAGTGTCTATGTCTCGTCCTTCCTATGGATATCGCCGTAAAAGGTATTAGATAACACTATGCTGACACGTTTGCGGGAAATTGTAGAAAAAGTGGCTATGGCAGCGAGTCTGCCAGAAGCACTTGAACTATTAGTGAAAGAAACGTGTCAAGCCATGCACACGGATGTGTGTTCTATTTATCTTGCCGATATTCCTCATCGCTGTTTCTATTTAATGGCCACAAAGGGATTGAAAAAGCCGAAAGGACGTGCCGTCAGCCTCTCATTTGATGAAGGGGTGGTGGGTGAAGTAGGACGTCTTTCTGAGCTGATTAATCTGGCTGATATTCGTGAACATCCTAATTTTACCTATCTGCCACAAGTAAAAGAGGATGATCTGCGCGCTTTTCTCGGCGTGCCCATTGTCTATCGTCGTCAGTTACTTGGGGTGCTGGTGGTTCAGCAAAAAGAGCGACGCTTATTTAATGAAAGCGAAGAGTCTTTTATGGTGACACTAGCCACCCAATTAGGGGCGATATTGTCGCAAGTGCAAACGAAAGGATTATTTGGACAATATCGTCAAAGCCGTATTAAAGCCCTATCCGTTTCTACGGGGGTAGTGATGGCATATGGTTGGCAAGAGATGTCTCAGCCAACCTTAGATCATGTTTTTAAAGCAAGTGCACTGGATATAAAAAGTGAATTAAACCGATTAACGGTCGCCTTAGAAGATGCGACATCGGAGTGTCGCCGTTTTAGTAAGCGCTTTATGGCAAATTCACAAAAAGAGAGTGCGGCTATTTTCGATCTCTATTCGCATTTACTTAACGATCCCCAATTAAGACAAAAAATGACTGGGGTTATACAACAAGGCTATGTTGCTGAGTGGGCAGTAAAAGTGGTGATAGAGAAGTTTTCTGCACAGTTCTCAAGTCTTAAAGATAGTTATATGCGAGAACGAGCTTCAGATTTAAAAGCATTAGGTCAGCGCTTACTATTTCATTTAGATGATGATCTCAGTACGACAAATACATGGCCAGATCGCTTTATTCTTGTGGCGGATGAGCTTAGTGCCAATCTATTGGCTGAGTTGCCAGAACAACAACTGGCAGGGGTGATAGTTCGTGATGGTGCGACTCATTCACACTCAGCGATTTTAGTGCGAGCAATGGGGATCCCTGCCATTATGGGGGCAGATATTCAACCGGAGCTGCTTCACAACCGAATGCTGATTCTTGATGGTTATCGTGGTGAGATTTTTATTGAACCAGAACCCTTTATCATGCAGGAATATCGGCAAATTATTGATGAAGAAAGAGTATTGAGTCAACTTGCTGAAGAGCAGCTTGAACAGCAAGCGGTATTAAAAAATGGTGAATCCATCAGTGTGCAATTAAATGCAGGGCTAAGCATTAAATATGAACAACGTATTAGCGTTGGTATAGATGGTGTCGGTCTTTATCGCACAGAAATCCCTTTTATGTTACAAAGCGGTTTTCCTTCCGAAGATGAACAAAAAAACCGTTATCGTGAAATCTTATCATTTTTTCCCAATAAACCCGTCGTACTACGTGCTTTAGATATAGGTGCAGATAAACAGCTTCCTTATATGCCGATAAATGAGGAGAACCCTTGTTTAGGGTGGCGGGGGATCAGAATATTACTTGATCAGCCAGAAATATTTCTGATCCAACTACGAGCGATGTTAAAAGCTAATCTTGAATTTAAAAATTTGAAAATATTGTTGCCGATGGTGACAAGTATTGATGAAATTGAAGAAGCGAAAGCATTGTTACTAAGAGCATGTGCTGAAGTTAGCCGAGAAATGAAATGCGAATGCATTCTACCACCTGTGGGGATCATGCTTGAAGTCCCCTCATTGGTCTTTATGTTACCGCAATTAGCACATCGAGTAGATTTTATCTCGATTGGTACTAATGATTTAACGCAATATTTACTTGCAGTCGATCGTAATAATACCCATGTAGCACTGCTCTATGATAATTTGCATCCTGCATTACTGCGTTCGCTTAATATTATTGCTTTAGAATGCCAACGTTATCAGTTACCAGTCAGTGTTTGTGGCGAAATGGCGGGTACGCCGATGGGGGCATTGCTACTAATAGGGCTAGGTTTTCGTCAGTTAAGCATGAGTGGCCGTAGTTTACCTAGGGTAAAATACTTATTGCGCCATCTAGATCCTGCTATCTTACAGCCTTTTATGCAACAGGTGTTGAAAGCTGAAACGGCAATAGAGATAAAAAAATTGTCTGCTGATTTTATGGAAAGACAAGGATTAGGTGGATTAATTCGCGGAGGTATCTGATAGGCCTTCGTATAAACTTTTTGTCTAAGGGGTTATCCATATCGACCCATAGATAGAAAATCATTAATAAAGTGAAGTAGGGAAGAATGAGTATAAACTACCTTAAATTTCCAGAAATCGATCCAGTTATGTTTTCTATCGGGCCAGTATCTTTGCACTGGTACGGCATGATGTATTTGATTGGATTTGTGTTTGCATTATGGCTAGCAAACCGCAGAGCGGCAAAACCTAACAGTGGTTGGCAAAAAAGTGAAGTCGAAACATTACTTTATGTAGGGTTTGTGGGCGTGTTTATTGGTGGGCGTCTAGGATATGTTTTATTCTATAACTTACCGGTATTTTTAGATAATCCACTTTACCTATTTAAAGTCTGGGATGGCGGAATGTCCTTCCACGGTGGCTTAATTGGGGTGATCTGCGCCATGATTTGGTTTGCTCGTCGCACTAAACGTCACTTTTTTCAAGTCGCAGACTTTGTTGCTCCATTAATCCCATTTGGTTTAGGTTTAGGACGTATTGGTAACTTTATTAATGGAGAGCTTTGGGGGAGAGTCACCTTAGATACCCCGTGGGCGATTTTATTCCCAGGCTCCCGTGCAGAAGATCTACAGCTTGTCGCGCAAGATCCCACTACACTATTACCTATCATTCAGCAATACGGCGTATTGCCTCGCCACCCATCGCAACTCTATGAAATGTTCCTAGAAGGCGTGGTATTATTTATTATTCTGAATATCTTTGTACGCAAAAATCGTCCTATGGGCAGTGTATCGGGGTTATTCTTAATTGGTTATGGTGCTTTCCGTATTATTGTTGAATTCTTCCGCCAACCTGATGCGCAATTAGGTTTATTTAGCGGTATCAGCATGGGGCAAATTCTTTCCATTCCAATGATAATATTAGGCATTATCTTTATGGTGTGGGCGTATCGTCGCGATAAAGCCACTCCACAGACGCCAACAACACACTAACTATTATTAGCTAACAAAAAAGAGAGACTACATGAAGCAGTATCTGGCATTGTGTCAACGCATTATCGATGAAGGTGAATGGATTGATAATAAACGGACAGGAACCCGTTGTTTAACGGTGATAAATGCCGATCTGGAATATGATGTTGCCAATAACCAATTTCCACTCATAACAACGCGTAAAAGTTTTTACAAAGCCGCGATTGCGGAACTATTAGGGTACTTACGTGGTTATGATAATGCAGCACAATTTCGTGCTATTGGCTGTAATACGTGGAACGCGAATGCTAATGAAAATAGCGCATGGTTAAATAATCCGCATCGTAAGGGTGAAGATGATATGGGCCGAGTCTATGGTGTTCAAGGACGCCAATGGCAACGCCCTGATGGCTCGCACTTTGATCAATTACGTAAAGTGGTAGATAACTTAACTAACGGTATTGACGATCGTGGTGAGATAGTCACTTTTTATAATCCCGGAGAAACAGCGTTAGGGTGTTTACGTCCATGCATGCATACACATACTTTTTCATTGCTCGGTGACAGGCTTTATTTAACCTCATATCAACGTAGCTGTGATGTCCCATTAGGGTTGAATTTTAATCAAATTCAATGCTTTGTATTATTAGCGCTGGTGGCTCAAATCACAGGACATAAACCAGGTAAAGCATTCCATAAGATAGTTAATGCTCACATTTATGAGAACCAATTACCTCTGATGCGTGATGTTCAACTAAAAAGAGAGCCATTGCCATTACCTAAGCTACATATTAATCCAAACATTAAGACATTAGATGATATAGAAACTTGGGTCACGACAGATGACTTTAGTGTTGAAGGTTATCAGTGTCACGAGGCGATAAAATACCCGTTTACGGTGTAGTTTAACTCACTGATTTGGTTTAACACTTAATAACCCCCAATAGTTGAATTCGATTATTGGGGGTTTTTGATATACAAAACCCCCCCTTTATTGGGGTTTATTTGTATATCAAGGTAATGTACTATACTCAAATATACAAAATAACCCCTCGTTGGGGGTGATTTAGTAGAGGTTGATATGGAGTTAATAAGAGCAATTAATGTTTTTAACAAATTCAGTAAGCAAGGTAGAAATATCTTCCTCACCAAAGATTTAAAAATGCTTTTTCCTGATGAGTCTCCGAAAACATTACAAAAATCAGTTGACCGGCTGATCGCGCATGATGTGCTACGCCGAGCATCAAAAGGTGTATATATCTATACTCAAGGTTCATTGGGGCCTTACCCTTTAGAACGTCTGGCCGAAAATATTCGACGAGGCCACTACAACTACATTAGTTTGGAATCCGCTCTATCTCAGTACGGTGTAATTTCACAGATCCCCATCGACAGACTTACGATTATGTCCACAGGCCGGTCTGGAGAGTTTGTAACGCCTTGGGGCGTTATTGAGGTTACCCATACTGCCAAGAAGCCTCTTGAAATACTCAATACTACGGTGGAAGGAAGGGGGCCATTAAGAATTGCAACAAAGGAGACTGCCATTAAGGATCTAATGAAGGTTGGCAGGAATACACACCTCATCCAACGTGAGGAATTAAACTATGTCTGATTTTGTCAATTTTAATGAGCTGGTTGACAGCATTGTCATCGAAAAGGATTACGGCGCGAACAGGCCTGTCGTGGAAAAAGAATTGCTACATTATGACATTCTTTATGCTCTTTCCGCCACAGGGCTTTTAAAGCACATCACATTTCAGGGCGGTACATCGCTTAGGCTTTGCTATGGATCAAACAGATTTAGTGAAGATCTGGACTTTGCTGGTGGTCGTGACTTCTGTTCAGCGCAACTGCTTGAGATTAAAGCGTGTATTGAGAAATATGTTGGTGAACGATATGGCTTGGAGGTTGTGGTTAAAGAGCCAAAAGAGCTAAGAAAAGAACCTGATTATGCAGATGTAAAAGTCGATAAGTGGCAAATATCAGTGACTACCAATCCAGGAAAAAAAGACCTACCAAAGCAGAAGATCAAAGTGGAAATAGCCAACATTCCTGCATACACAAACACCCTTCGAACGCTTGTTAAAAACTATGAGCAGCTTCCTAGTGGCTATTCTGACCTGATTATTAGAGTGGAAGAGCTTACGGAGGTCATGGCTGATAAATTGGTTTCATTCCCAGCAACAACCTCACGTATTCGGTATAGAGATATGTGGGATTTGGTGTGGTTGCACCAGAAAGGGGTTAAACCAGACGCTGAACTGGTAATGAAAAAGGTTGCCGATTATAAGCTCAATGAGCATTTTGAGGAATGGTTGCAAGCAAGAATTGAGTCTTTGCCTGCATTGGTTGCGAGTGAAAAGTTTAAGGGAGAGATGAAGCGATTCTTACCTGTGTCTGTCGTAGATAGAACTCTCCTTCACCCAGATTTTCTTGAGTTTTTACAAATTACTCTTCATGAACTGCTAGTCACTATCCAAACAGATATTTATGGAAGTAAAGATCCGAAGCTAGTAAAAAAATTTGAAATGTAGCACTCCAGCTAAGCCCGAACCTTTGAAGTGACCCCCAATAGTTGAATTTAATTATTGGGGGTTTTTGATATCAAAAAATAGTCATTTTATTGTTATTAACTTAAAAAAATATCGTATTGCGTAACCTCTCTTAAATTTGATGAGCTTTTATTTACCTATCTGGTTTTTGCCTGCATTGTTATTGAGATAAAACAGTAAAAATGACAAGGAAAACAAGCAGGAGGCATGGATGACAGGCAATCATTATTCCCACTCTAAACATTTAGGGAGTAGCTTATTCGAGGTGCTTATTGTTATGGCTATAGTAGCAATATTGAGCGCTTTATCCTTGAGCTCATATCATCAGTTGTTACGCCAACGCCAGTTAGTTCAAAGTGTAAGAGAAGTGATGGCGTTTTTAGCTTATCAACAACAACGCTCACTGCTCTTTAATTGCAAAGTGCAAATTGTATTGTGGCTATCACCTATCAATAAATTAGAGGCAAAATCGTTAATAACACCCACAACCAAAGAAAGTATTCAATTAGGGTTAAGCAATCAGCTTATTCGCTCTACAGCAACACGCTTTACATTTTGTGGCTTACGCCAAACATTACGACCGATGCATTTTGTGCTGTCAAATGGTGATGAAGAGGTCAAAATTATTATCTCTTCATTAGGGCGTATTCGAGCGTGCAGTCAGACAATAAAGGCATTTTCAGTATGCTAAAGCGTCCTTTGTCTATTCAATATCATGATTTTGCGGGTTTTATGTTGATGGAGTGCCTCTTTGTGATGACGATAAGTAGTATTTTATTAGTTTGTATTGGACGTTCTTATCCTTATATTATCAATGAGTTAACTTCTTCTTATCAACAATATCGTTTAGAGATTTATCTAAAACAGCGTTTGCAGTTACTGGAAACGCAATTAAGGCGAGCAGGGTACTGCAATGGTGATTGCACTGTTAAAAAGGCTTCTTTACCTGTACCACTTAAAATAGGTCATTATCCTTATCACCCTCATGGCTCTTGTGTTTTGTTTGTTTACGATATGAACAATAACGGCCGTTGGGAGAGTCCAGAAGAACAAGAGAGTGATTACTTTGGTTTTAGATTAAAAAACGGTCAGCTTGAACAACGTCGTGGTGTGCAAAATTGTGATTCAACAGGATGGCAACAGATCTTCGAAAAAGAAGAAATTGAGGTGACAGAATTTATCTTAACTCCCTATACACACTATTCTCCAATAAAAAAACGTGCATTTAACTATCTATCATTATCATTAAAATTCCAAGCAAAACAAAATATTAACCTAAAAGTACACTATCAAACATCAATACTATTAAGGAATATTTCGTGATAACGACACAGGGAACAATAAAGGAGCAACAGGGTGTCATCGGTCTGATGGCTGCAGTAGGTTTTATGGTGATAAGTTTATCGTTACTGACAAGTTTTGCTTATCACTATCGTCAATGTCAATTAATGGTGATGCAAGAGTTACAAGCAAAGCAGACCTTTTTATTCGCTGGATCTGCGTTGTCATGGGGAATGACCTTAACATGGGATTTATCGCCTTCTCGTCTTTATCAATGGCAATGTCGTACTTTTACTGCTGAACCTAATATGAAAAGCTGTTTCTCTTTGAGAGGAAAGACAAGCGCTTTACTACTCGGAGAGGCTAAAAGTCATAGCGGAGATAAGATATCTCATTATCAATGGATTAATCTGGTGGGTAAGGAAAAACTGCATATTGAAGCACAACATAATGGTTGGCTAGACTACTGTCCACTAGTTAAAGAAGGCTGTATTTGATAATAAATACTTAATTAATCATGAAAGAAAAGAAGATAGTATGCTAATTAATATGGTGTCAGTATTGCTATTCTTTAATATTAGCTTTGTCGCTATTATAGGGTATAGCCAAGCCTTAAAAGTTGATTTTCAGCGCTTAGTGGCTATCCAACAAGCCGGAGCGTCTCTTTTTGCTTTTTATGGGCAAATGTCATTCAACTCTGTTGATAACCTTAAAATAATGACACAATCACTTATTGAAGCGGAAGGCTGTCAAAAAATAGAGGGATCGATAACCCACCATTCAGGTTATGTGACACGCTTATACCATTGGTCATGTGATTAATAAAATGAGGATCTGATGTTCCATATTTACCATTCAAATCAATTATCACTACTTAAATCACTGATGGTACATTTTATGCAAAATCGGCCACTATCATCGCCTTTTGAGCAAGAAGTGATTTTAGTGCAAAGTCCCGGAATGTCGCAGTGGTTACAAATCCAATTAGCAGAAAGTTTGGGTATTGCTGCTAATATCCGTTATCCATTACCCGCTACTTTTATTTGGGAAATGTTTACTCGGGTATTATCAGGTATACCTAAAGAAAGTGCGTTTTCTAAAGATGCCATGACATGGAAACTAATGGCATTATTGCCTAATTACCTTGATGATCCGGCATTTAAACCCTTGCTACATTATCTTAAAGATGATGAAGACAAACGTAAATTACATCAACTAGCGGGGCGTGTGGCGGATCTCTTTGACCAATATCTGGTTTATCGTCCCGATTGGTTGTCGGCATGGGAAAATGATCAACTAATTGATGGCTTGAGTGACAATCAATACTGGCAAAAAACACTGTGGTTGGCACTGCAACGCTATACAGAAGATCTTGCGCAACCTAAATGGCATCGTGCTAATCTTTATCAACAATTTATTTCTACTTTGAATGATGTGCCTATGGGGGCGCTTGCGCACTGTTTTCCATCGCGTATTTTTATTTGTGGTATTTCAGCATTGCCACAAGTCTATTTGCAAGCACTGCAAGCAATTGGTAGACATACCGAAATCTATTTATTGTTTACTAATCCTTGCCGCTATTACTGGGGAGATATTCAAGATCCAAAATTCCTCGCTCGTCTAAATAGTAGAAAGCCTCGACATTATCAGCAACTTCATGAACTACCTTGGTTTAAAGATGAACAAAATGCATCGACACTATTTAATGAAGAAGGGGAGCAAAATGTCGGCAATCCACTATTAGCGTCTTGGGGAAAGTTAGGTAAAGATAATCTCTATTTTCTTTCTGAGCTTGAATATAGCGATGTGTTAGATGCTTTTGTTGATATACCAAGAGATAATTTACTGCATCAACTTCAGGCCGATATACTCGATTTAGAGGATTTTTCACAAATAGGTCAGACGCTTGAGGATTACCAAAGTAGTGAAAAAAAACGGATCATCGCCAATGATGATCGCTCTTTGACCTTTCATGCTAGCCATAGCCCACAACGGGAAGTCGAGGTATTACAAGACCAATTACTGCATCTCCTCGAGCAAGATGCTGATTTATTACCGCGAGATATTATTGTTATGGTGGCGGATATTGATAGCTATACGCCCTATATTCAAGCCGTATTTGGTAATGCGCCCGCAGAGCGTTATATTCCTTTTGCCATTTCAGACCGAAAAGCTCGCCAAGTACATCCTGTCTTACAAGCTTTTATCACTTTATTAGAATTACCTCAAAGCCGTTTTACCGCAGAGCAAGTGCTTGCATTACTTGAAGTACCCGCCTTAGCTGCGCATTTTGCCATTTTTGAAAATGAGTTGAAGCTACTACGGCGCTGGGTTGAAGAGTCAGGTATACGTTGGGGATTAGATGATGAAAATGTGGCCTCCTTTTTATTACCTGTGACAGGAAAAAATACGTGGGAGTTTGGGTTATTAAGGATGCTTCTTGGTTATGCGATGGACAGTGAGGCAGGGCCGTGGCAAGGGGTACTGCCTTACGATGAATCAAGTGGCCTAGTCGCTGAGTTAGCAGGGCATCTAGCAGATTTTTTATATACCTTAAGTGAATGGCGAACTCGATTAAGCGAAACTCGAAACTTAGAAGAGTGGCTTGATATCGGTCAACAGCTTGTTGATGCCTTTTTTGACACTGATGAAGAGACAGAGCTGGTATTGGCGCTTATCACACAACAGTGGCAAAAGGTGATAAAAAATGGTCTAGAGGCGCACTATCAACATGAAATTCCATTAGTGCTGATCCGCGATGAACTTACAGTGCGTTTTGATGATGAGAAAATTAGCCAACGCTTTTTAGCCGGAAGCCTTAATTTTTGCACCTTAATGCCAATGCGTTCAATTCCATTTAAAGCAGTCTGTTTATTGGGAATGAATGATGGGGTCTACCCACGTAATATTCAGCCATTAGGATTTGATTTAATGGCAGAAAAACGTCGTCGAGGTGATAGAAAACGTCGTGATGATGATCGCTACCTGTTTTTAGAAGCATTAAGCTCAGCAGAAAAATACCTTTATATCAGTTATATTGGTAAATCTATTCGTGACGATCGCGAATGTAATCCTTCGGTATTGATTAAAGAGTTACAAGATTATATTGGGCAAAATTTCCGTTTAAGGGAAGATGCATCATTAAATGTTGATGACAGTGCGCAGCGTATCATCAGCCACTTATTAACCCAACATAGTCGAGTGCCTTTTGCGCCAGAAAACTTTAAAACGGATGCGCTATATCGCTCTTATGCCGCTGAATGGTTACCGGCAGCAAGTGGGAAAGGGACTGCTCACCAAGCATTTCCAACGCCATTAAATAAAAAAATTGAGAAAGTCTCTTTAGATGAACTATCACGCTTTTATCGCCATCCCGTACGCGCTTTTTTCCAGCAAAGTCTAAAAACGAATTTTGTTATTGAAGAGACCGAGCTACCGGAAGAAGAGCCTTTTGTCATTAATGCATTACAACGTTATCTATTAAACCAATGGTTATTAAAAGCCTTAATCGAAGGGACATCAACAGAAGCACTTTATGAACGCATTAAAGCAGCTGGAAAATTACCAGCTAGTGCGTTTGGTCAAATTTATTGGGAGCAACAAATAGAAACGTTGCAACCTTTAGCCGAAAAAGTCAGAAGTGAACGTTTAGCAACCCATTCTGTCACAATAGAATACCAATTTAATGCGATCCCATTAATTGGTCGTTTAAATGAAGTACAAGCCGATGGCTTACTCCGTTGGCGACCCGCCACATTAACAGCTAATGATCTACTGCAATTATGGATAGAACATCTCGTGTACTGCTTAAGTGGTGGAACTGGCGAAAGCCGTTTTTATGGTAGAAAAGAGTCGCAATGGTGTCTATCACCGGTGTCTGCGGATATTGCGTATTCAACCCTTGAAAGATTGATCCAAGATTATCAAACAGGGATGAATACACCTTTAGCCTTATTCGCCAATAGTGGTTGGGCTTGGTTACAAGCTTGCTTCGATAAAAAAACACAGACGTTTTTATTTGATGATGAAGAGATACAAAACAAGGCAGAATTGGTATTAACGCAATATTTAACCGATAGCTATAACCGAGAAGGTGAAATGAATGATATCTATATTCAACGTGTATTTCATCAGCTTGATGCACCTTTTCTTGAGGCAGTAAAACAGACCACGTTAGCCATATTTAAGCCAATCATTCCATTTATAAAAAAATAAGGGAGCTCATATCAGATGAGAAAATACTTATCGCAACTTTGGATTATGTTGCTATTGATGCTAGTCAGTATCAACAGCTTCGCAACAGATCCACTTTGGCAAGTATTGCCGGATAGCATTGAAAAAAGTGAAAGTGATCCACGTGATTATCAGGCTATTAAATTAGCTAATGATATGACCGTATTACTGGTTTCAGATAAAAAAGCGGTCAAATCATTAACCGCCGTTGCTCTGCCTGTCGGTGCATTAGAAGATCCAGATAGCCAACAAGGTCTTGCCCACTATTTAGAACATATGGTGTTAATGGGCTCGACCAAATACCCAAAATCAGGGGATCTGACAGAGTTTTTAAATAAAAATGGTGGCTCTCATAACGCCAGCACAACCACTTACCGCACCGCATTTTATTTAGAAGTTGAAAATAGCGCCATTAATGAAGCTGTTGATCGCTTGGCAGATGTACTAGCGGAGCCATTACTTGATCCTAAATATGCCGATCGTGAACGTAATGCGGTTAATGCGGAATTAACCATGGCTCGCTCCCGCGATGGAATGCGTTTTTGGCAAGTGAGAGCCGAAACTTTGAATCCGGCTCATCCAAGCTCTCGTTTTATGGGAGGAAACTTAGAAACATTAAGTGATAAGCCAGAGAGTAAATTACAAGATGAATTAGTGAAATTCTATCAAACATACTATTCTGGTAACTTAATGAATGGGGTGATTTATAGTAATAAATCACTGGACGAACTCGCTAAATTAGCGGCTGATACTTTTTCCCGTATTCCTAATAAAAACACCCAAGCACCAGTAACGACGGTGCCTGCGATGACAGAAAAAGAAAAAGGGATAATGATCCACTTAGTCCCAGCTCAGCCACAAAAAACCTTACAAATCGAATTTGGTATTGATAATAATCTTGCCGATTTTCGCAGTAAATCAGATGAATATATTGGCTACCTTATTAGCAATCGTAGCACGGGAACACTAGCAACTTGGTTACAAGAGCAAGGATTAGCAGAGAATATTAGTGCTTCATCTGAATCCTATATCGATCGCAACCAAGGTTCATTTACCATTTATGTTTCTTTAACAGACAAAGGCCTTGCTGAGAAAGATAAAGTTATTTCAGCGATTTTTTCTTATATTCAACTGATCCAAAATAAAGGGGTCAGTGAGCGCTATTTTAAAGAAATAGCCAATGTGCTTGACCTCTCATTTCGCTATGGCTCTATTGTCAGAGATATGAACTATATTGAAGATATCTCCGATATGATGCTGCGTTATCCGATTAAAAATATTCTTAATGCAGATTTTATTGCCGATGATTATCAACCTTCAGCGATCCTTTCTCGCCTAGGATCGCTTACACCAGAAAATGCGCGTATTTGGGTGATTAGCCCTAATGAGCCTTCAAATAAGCAAGCTTATTTTGTTCATGCACCTTATCAAGTGGATAAAATTACTGCGAAGCAATTAGCTTCATGGCAGGAATTAGCCAGCGACATCTCATTGTCATTACCGACACTAAACCCTTATATTCCTGATAATCTGTCACTTATTGATGCTGATAGTAACATCACTAAGCCTCAATTATTATGGCAAGACAGTCATGCTCGGTTATTCTATATGCCATCGCACTATTTTTCTGATGAGCCGAAAGCCAGTGTGACGTTAAGTTTAGTGAACAAAAATGCAGATCGCACAGTTAAACAGCAAGTTATACAAACATTGACCAATTACCTTGCTGATCTAACCTCTAGTGAACTGGCTTATCAAGCTTCTGTTGCCGGCATGAATATCTCCTCTTCTTCTGGGCGTGGAGTCGATTTCTCAGTCAATGGTTATACTCAACATTTACCAGAGCTAGTAAATGCCACACTAAAAAGCTATATAACGTTTGAAGCCACTCAGCAAGAGCTTGATCAAGCTAAATCTTGGTATCGTGAACAACTGGAAGTGACGCATAACCTTAAAGCGTATGATGCTGCAATGTTACCTGCCCGTCGCTTAAATACGATCCCTTATTATGAAGAAGCCGATAAACTTAAGGCGTTAGAGTCGATAACGTTACAAGATATTAAAGATAATCGTCGTGATGTCATTGAAAATGCAGCGCTTCAAGCATTAATTATCGGTAATTTAACGCCAGAGCAGAGCCGTGAGATAGTTAAATCGGCACAAGCATTATTAGGCAATAAAGGAACAGAATATTGGATTGGCGACACATTAGTTTTTGATAAATTAAATCAAGTTACATTCCAAAATAAATCTAAAAGTACCGATAATGCGCTAGGGGAATTGTTTATCCCTGTTGGCTATGAGCGTCTACAAGGAAAAGCGATTACATCAGTATTATCCTCTATCGTGCATCCTTGGTTCTTTGAACAACTCAGAACAGAAGAGCAATTAGGTTATGCGGTCTTTGCTTTCCAAGCTTCAATGGGCGAGCAGTCCGGTTTAGGCTTTTTACTGCAAAGTAATGCTAAACCACCAGTTTATCTCAATGAGCGTTATCATGCATTTTATCAACAAGCTTATGATCGTTTGAAAAAGCTAAGTGAAGCTGAATTTAATCAATATAAAAAAGCCATTATTGATGAAGTAAAACAACCACCGCAAACATTTTATGAAGAGGTTTCTCTTTATCGTAATGATTTTTATCGTAATAACTTAAAATATGATGGTCGTGAGAAGTTTTTAGCCCAACTGAATAAGGTAACGCTAAAACAAGCAATCGAATTTTATGAAAAAGCGATAATTAAACCGACAGGACTCGTGTTTGTTTCACAAATAATCGGGAAAGAGGGTAACAACGCTGATTATGCGCAAAATAAACAGTGGAAAATCTATTCAACCGTGAGTGAATTACAAAAAACATTACCTGTTGAGGAAATTAAAGAGTGAGTGAAGTGATACAGGCACAGGTATTAGATCCCTATACACTTCCTTTGTATCAAAGACGCCTCATTGAGGCGTCTGCGGGAACAGGGAAAACGTACACTATAGGGTTATTGTATTTACGATTACTGCTTGGATTAGGGGGCGAGTCAGCATTTCATCGCCCCTTAAGTGTTGAAGAGATCTTAGTCGTTACTTTTACCGAAGCGGCAACGGATGAATTACGCGCCCGTATTCGTCAAAATATTCATCAGTTAAGGCTAGCCTGTATCCGTCATCAAGTAGAAAATGACAATAACGCTTACCAAATATTATTAGATCAAATCCCGAATAAAATGGTGGCGGCGCAATGGCTATTAGAAGCTGAGCGTCAAATGGATGAAGCCGCCATTTATACTATTCATGGTTTTTGTCAGCGCATGTTAGCCACTAACGCCTTTGAATCTGGTGTATTGTTTGAACAGGTGTTGATCCAAGATGAATATGAGTTAAAAAAACGTGTTTGCGCTGATTTTTGGCGCAGGCACTGTTATCCCCTTTCTTATGATGTTGCCTATGCGGTAAGCGAAATTTGGTCTGGCCCTGAGCAACTGCTGTATGAAATTCAACCCTATTTACAAGGTGAATGCCCCGAAATTCAAGGTATTGATTTCGACGCTAAAAAAGAGACTGTTGAACAGCGCCATCAAGCAGTCATTGAGGCCATTGATAAAGTTAAAGCACTATGGCGTCATCATTGCAATGAGATTGCAGATTGGATAACTTCATCTGGTGTTGATAAACGCAGTTACAGTAGTCGTTTCTTACCTAAATGGATCGATGAAATCACCGCATGGGCCACTCCACTCGAAACCAAAAGTTATCAGTTACCTGACTGTTTAAGTCGTTTTTCGCAAGCAACCCTACATGAAAAAACTACAAAGGGTGCTGCGCCTGAGCACGCTTTATTTGCGGAAATCGAACTACTTTGCCAACAAAGTTTAACGTTACGTGATGTGATCATTGCTAATGCCATTCCTGAAATACGCCAAGGGATAGAAAATGAAAAAATGCGTCGTGGTGAGTTGGGATTTGATGATCTGTTGACGCGTCTCGATAAGGCATTGCAACGAGAAGGCGGCGAAGCATTAGCAGATGCTATTCGCCAACGTTATCCCGTCGCGATGATTGACGAATTTCAGGATACCGATCCTCAGCAGTATCGTATTTTTGATACTATCTATGGTGAGCATACAGAGAGTGGTTTGCTATTTATTGGTGATCCCAAACAAGCCATTTACGCATTTCGTGGTGCAGATATCTTTACCTATATTCGGGCAAGGCAACAAACCGATCACCACTATACATTGAATACTAACTGGCGCTCGGCTCCGGGTATGGTAAGTGCAGTTAATAAACTGTTTTTACGTTCTAAAACCCCTTTTTTGTTTGATCATATTCCTTTTATTGAGGTCAATTCGGCTGAAAAAAATCAGCATATGAAGTTTATTTACCAGCAAAAAACGGTTGCCCCATTAAATTTTTGGTTAGCTGAAGGTGAAAGCCTTTCAACTGGTAATTATGAACAATTAATGGCCTCGCAATGTGCGATGCAAATTCGTGACTGGTTATCAGCCGGTGACAATCAACAAGCTTGGTTAATCGAACAAGATAATAAAAGCGCTGTTACATCTGCCGATATTGTGGTGCTAGTGCGTAGTCGCCGAGAAGCATTATTGATCCGAGATGCATTAGATCTGTTATCTATCCAATCAGTATTTTTATCCAATAGAGAAAGTGTGTTTGAAACCAATGAAGCCAAAGATCTACTTTGGTTACTACAAGCAGTGGTAACCCCTGAAAAAGAACGGGTGTTAAGAGCTTCTCTTGCCAGTGCACTGTTTGGATTTAACGCACAACAAATTGACGAACTTAATCAAGATGAACAGCGTTGGAACCGCTATGTGGAGCAATTCGCTGATTATTTTGTCTTGTGGCAAAAACGTGGTGTGTTACCTATGCTACGTAAAGTCATGATAGAAAACCAAATCGCTGAGAACTTACTCGCAAGCCAAGCAGGAGAACGACGTTTAACCGATATCATGCATATTGGCGAGTTGCTACAAGAAACATCATTACAGCTTGATAGCGAGCACGCCCTTATTCGTTGGTTAGCCCAGCAAATTTCTCGACCAGATGCACAAGCGGAAAGTCAGCAAATGCGTTTGGAAAGTGATAAAAATCTAGTGCAAATTTGTACCATTCACAAATCTAAAGGATTGGAATATCCCATTGTTTGTCTACCTTTTGCCTGTAATTATCAAGAACAAAAGGGCGCGCTTTATCATGATAGAGATGAATTTTACGCAAAACTAGATATTTTTAATCAACCTGATAGCGTGCGTCTTGCTGATGAAGAGCGATTGGCAGAGGATTTACGCTTGTTGTATGTTGCATTAACTCGGGCGAAATTTTGTTGTTATGTTGGTGTTGCGCCTTTGGTTAAAGGAAATAAACGTAAGTCAGGATTAACTGATTTGCATAAAAATGCGCTGGGATATCTGTTGCAGCATGGGGAAGAGGGTAATAGTGAGCTATTACATCAATCCATTAATCAATTGCTTGATGACAATATAAAAGTGATCACGTTAGGTGATACCTCAACGCATCGATATCAATCTCCACACACAACGAATATTGCTTTAGATGCCGCCATATTTAAGCGAAAAATTAATGATAATTGGCGTATCACCAGTTATTCGGGATTAACGGCACAACACTCTGCTCGTGGATATCTATTTGATAGTGCTGATTTGGATGCCTTGGTGCAATCTATCGCTCCGGGCTTAGATACCGATGCTAAAGGTGAGAAAACGGCGCAACACAGCGATGAACTCTCTATTCATCACTTCCCTCGTGGTGCAGTCGCGGGGACATTTTTACATAGTTTGCTTGAACAGCTTGATTTTTCACAGCCTATTGATGAAAGTTGGATGCAAGAGCAACTTATTGTCCAAGGTTTTGAGGAGAAATGGACGCCATTGTTGGTGGCTTGGATGGAAACCCTTTTTCATACCCCATTAAATGCGCAAGGCTTATGTTTAGCTGATATTCCTAAGGAGCATCAACTCGATGAGCTACAATTCTATCTGCCTATTGAAAAGGAGATGTCGGCGGCACAGTTAACAGCATTAACCCGTCAATACGATCCTTTATCTGCGCAATGTCCAGCCCTCAATTTTCAGCAAGTGCAAGGCATGCTAAAAGGTTTTATTGACTTAGTATTTTGTTGGGAGGGTAAGTATTATGTGGTTGACTATAAATCTAACTGGCTTGGTGAATCGAGTGAGGATTACACGCAAGAGGCGATGAGCAATGCAATGCGCGATCATCGTTATGATTTACAGTATCAACTCTATACTTTAGCGCTACATCGATTTTTACAACAACGCTTACCTGATTATGATTATCAACGTAATTTTGGTGGGATCTGCTATCTCTTCTTACGTGGTATTGATGCTGACTACCCGGGCAATGGCGTCTATACCTATCTCCCTGAAGAAAAGTTTGTAGAGGCATTAGATGCGCTATTTAAAGGGGAAGCGCTTGAGGTTAACGGCAGTAAAGTGAACGTGCTGGGTGAGAACAATTCAAATGATTAAATTATTAGAACAAGCAATTGCACAAAACCTATTGCGCCCGTTAGATTTACGTTTTGCTCAAATGCTGGTGGCAGATGAAAATCCTATCCTACTGTTTATTTTTGCCTATCTCAGTGCTCAAACAGGGGCGGGCCATGTTTGCTTACCGTTAAATATCATACAACAAGATAAATTGTTTGATGGACGACACACCGAGCTTTCACAAGCCATTTGGCAGGAAATGGCGCAACCATCAGCGAAAGAAATACTGGCAGAGCTTAATCAGAGCGAGTGTGTTAATCAAGGCCATAGTGATCTACCTTCACCTATTATTCTCGATAACGGATTACTTTATCTACAAAGAATGTGGCGTTATGAAGAGCAAGTTGCGCAATTTTTTCGCCAAGAGCAACGGGTGGTTGATATCGATGAAAATCAATTAACAAACGTATTAAATCAACTTTTCCCAAGCGTTAAAACCCATGCTGAAACTAACTGGCAAAAAGTCGCCGCAGCGGTTGCTATTACAAGCCCTATTTCGATTATTTCGGGTGGCCCAGGAACAGGGAAAACCACGACAGTAGCAAAGATTTTAGCTGCTTTTGTCATGCTAACGGCGAATGAAAAACCCATTATTCAACTAGCCGCACCCACGGGAAAAGCGGCAGCTAGATTGACCGAATCATTAGGTAAAGCATTAGCGCAATTGGCACTAAGTGAAGAAGAGTTAAAATGGATGCCCGATCAAGCGCAAACCATTCATCGCTTATTAGGTGCTCAGCCGGAAAGTCAGCAAGTTCGTTATCATCGCGATAATCCGCTACAACTTGATATCTTGGTCATAGATGAAGCTTCTATGGTGGATTTACCGATGATGGCGCGTTTAATTGAGGCTTTACCGGAACATTGCCATGTTATTTTTCTGGGAGATAAAGATCAGCTCGCTTCGGTAGAGGCAGGAGCCGTTTTAGGGGATATTTGTCGTTTTGCGGATCAGGGGTTTAGCCAACGCCGTTTTGAGCAGATTGATCGCTTAACACAAGGTGAATTACAGAAAGATCCCGCTTCTATGACGACTTCTACTACGCCAGTTTCGGTGGTCAGTGATTCACTATGTTTACTGCGTAAAAGTTATCGTTTTGGCTCACATTCAGGTATTGGTCAATTAGCTTTTGCGGTTAATCAAGGACAAGTGAAGAGTGCTATGACGTTACTGAAAAAAGCGACAGTAACACAAGAGAGCACTGAGCGAGAAAAACATACCGATCCGCAGGACATCGAATTTATCTCATTAGACACCGATGAGAGCTATATGAAGATGCTTCAAGATGTTGCTAAGGCTTATCATCACTATCTATCGTTAGTCGCACAAAAAGCAGCACCAGAGACTATTCTTCATAGCTTTAATCAATATCGTTTATTGTGCGCTTTGCGAGAAGGGCCTTTTGGTGTCACAGGACTAAATGAACGTATTGAGATGCTGTTACATCGCCAACGCTTGATACGACGACCTATAAATAGTTATCAGCGGGAGTATATTGGGCGACCAATTATGATCCAGCGTAATGACAGCACATTGGGGCTATTTAATGGTGATATCGGCATTATGCTTAATAGCGATGAAGGAGAAATGAAAGCTTTCTTTCAGTTGCCTGATGGCACATTGAAAGCTATCCAACCTAGTCGTTTACCGCAACATGAGACTGCCTATGTGATGACAGTGCATAAATCACAAGGTTCGGAATTTACCCATACGGCATTGGTATTACCGACACAATTTTCTCCTATTGTTAGCAGAGAATTACTCTATACGGCGATAACGCGAGCCAAGCAGAAGCTATCACTTTATTCTTCTGAATATATGGTGAAAATGGCGATCCAGACACGTATTCAACGCCGCAGTGGATTAGTTGAAAAACTGCGTTACTGAGTGATTTTTTAATTTAATATAATTATAGTGAATAGTAAAAGACAGGCTTTGAGAGGGGGAGCCTGTCTTTTTTACTTTATTAATAAAACTACTCTTTATGTAGATCTAAAATTAAGATCTTAGAGCGGCGCTGATAGTTATACAGAGCCTGTTTTTCAATAGGTAATTTATCGATTTCAGCAGGCGTAAAGCCTTTTTCTTGGAACCAATGAATACTACGAGTCGTGAGCACAAATAATTTATCTAACCCCATCTGTTTAGCTTGGGTTGATATGCGTTGTAACAACACTTCACCTCGACAAGAGCTACGATAGTCAGGATGAACGGCGACACATGCCATTTCTCCTATTTTTTCAGACTGATAAGGATAGAGGGCGGCACAAGCAATGGTGAGATTATCGCGCTCAATAATAGTGAATTGATCAATTTCCATCTCAAGTTGCTCTCTTGAGCGGCGTACTAAAATGCCTTGTTGCTCTAATGGACGAATAAGCTCTAATATGCCACCAATATCATTAATATTGGCGCGGCGGACTTTCTCGGCACTTTCCATCACAATCTGCGTACCAATACCGTCACGAGAAAATAACTCTTGAACAATGGCACCATCCGCTTGATAGCTTAATAAATGGCTACGCTCAACACCACGACGGCAGGCTGTTACCGCACCTCGTAAAAAACGTACAGTACCTGAGTGATAATCGCCTGTAGTTTGTAATGCTTGAATTCGTTCTTCTGCTTGATTAGGTAAAAGTTCAGACACAATCTGGCCACTTGCATCTACAACCCCTTGCGAAGAGCAAAAGCCAATAAGCTTTTGTGCTTTAAGTTTGATAGCTAGCTGGGTTGCGACCTCTTCAGAGGTTAAATTAAAACTTTCCCCTGTAACAGAGACGGCAACAGGGCCAATTAACACAATGGCATTGTTATCTAACTGACGATGAATGGCCTCTTCATCAATACGGCGAATTTTACCGCTATGGCAATAATCGACCCCATCATCGACACCTAAAGGTTGGGCAATGACAAAATTACCGCTAACCACATTAATATGCGCTCCTTGCAAGGGCGTATTACTTAAACTCATTGATAAACGAGCAGTAATATCGAGTTGTAAGGTACCGGCAGATTGTTTAACTACTTCAAGGGTTTTACTATCAGTAATTCGTGTGTGTTTATGATAGAGCGGAGAAATTTTTTGCTCTTCAAGAGCCATGTCGATTTGTGGTCTAGCGCCGTAAACCACCACTAACCGTATTCCTAAACTATGCAATAAACCAATATCGTTAATGATAGAGGGAAAGTTCTCATGGGCTATTGCTTCTCCCCCTAGCATAATGACAAATGTTTTACCTCTATGTGCATTGATATACGGAACCGAGTGTCGAAAACCATCGACCAATTCGGTGCTACGCTCTTTCATAAAGCCCCTCTCAAGTGAATTTTTATTCGCATTTAATGTATTTTTATTCTTTTTGAGCGGAAATGGCAAGTAAAATCCGATCTTACTGTTTTAACAGAAGGCAGAATATTTGTATAAAAGTGTGTAATTGTGCTGTTTTTAAGTGACAGTGAAGTGTGGATTCGGTAAAGTTTTTCGTTCAGATATTTTTTGACCGTCTGTTTTAGCACTTTTTGATGTTAATCGTTTTTTTTGGAATATTTTCATGAGTCATTCAGAACATAATCAAACACGTCGTCGTCTTATTAAAGGAATTGGCGCGTTATTGTTATTAAGTGTTAGTCCTGTTGGCTTAGCGGCAACATCATCAGTGGTTGCCGTCAGGGTATGGCCTGCATCGACTTATACACGTGTGACTATCGAATCAAGTAGACCCTTGAAATATCGCCAGTTTGCGTTATCAGCACCAGATAGAATTGTGGTTGATCTTGAAGGTATCCAACTGAATAGCGTTCTGAAAGGTATGGCTAGTCAAGTGCAAACAAACGATCCTTACTTAAAACTTATTCGTGTCGGTCAAAATACCCCAACTACGGTTCGTTTAGTGTTTGAAATTAAAACCCCCGTTCAGCCACAAATGTTTACTTTAAAACCAGTTGCTGAATTTAAAAATCGCTTAGTGCTCGATTTCTATCCAAGTCATGCGGCGACAAGTGAAGATGATCCGCTATTAGCGCTATTGCGTGAATATAACGAAGGGGATTTACAACAAGCTGTGCCTGAACAAACGGATACGCGTAAGCCCGGAAGAGCAGGACGAGATAGGCCGATTATTATCATGATTGACCCCGGCCATGGTGGTGAAGATCCGGGAGCGATGGGGAAATATAAAACTCGTGAGAAAGACGTTGTACTACAAATTGCCCGTCGCTTAAGAGCTTTGATTGATAAAGATGCCAAAATGAAAGCGTATATGACGCGTAATGAGGATGTGTTTATCCCCTTAAAAGTGCGAGTAGCGAAAGCGCGGAAAATGCAGGCTGATCTCTTTGTCTCTATTCATGCAGATGCATTTACCAATCGCTCGGCTAGAGGCTCTTCTGTTTTCGCGTTATCCAAAACAGGCGCAACAAGTAATACCGCACGTTACCTAGCTCAAACCCAAAATGAAGCGGATTTAATTGGTGGGGTGAGTCGAAGTGGTGATCGCTATGTTGATCACGCAATGCTTGATTTAGTACAGACCGCGACAATTAATGACAGCCTAAAATTTGGTAGTGAGGTATTAAAATTATTAGGTGGCGTGAATAAGCTACATAAAAATAAGGTCGATCAAGCCGGATTTGCGGTTTTAAAAGCCCCTGAGATCCCTTCTATTTTAGTAGAGACGGCTTTTATTAGTAATATTGAAGAAGAGCGAAAGCTCAAAACAGCCAAATTCCAGCAACAAGTTGCTGAATCTATTTTCAAAGGTATTAAAGCCTATTTTGCTAATGGTGGTGAACTGACATTAGCTGATCGAGGCTGATCTCGCTATACAACTACAACTTATTTTTGAGACTTCTAGTGGGAAATAAATAGTTATTTTCTACTAGAGGTAACAACTTATTATTTTTTTATCCAATAAGTTAAATCATAACTGAGTAACAGGGAGTATATCGGTTATTGTAAATAGAGTAGGGATTAAGAGAGTATTTAATGGGAATTTGTAGAAAATAGAATTAGGGAAAGGATTGGTTGCGGGGGCCGGATTTGAACCAACGACCTTCGGGTTATGAGCCCGACGAGCTACCATGCTGCTCCACCCCGCGTCCGAAAACATTTATAGAAATTGGTTGCGGGAGCCGGATTTGAACCAACGACCTTCGGGTTATGAGCCCGACGAGCTACCAGACTGCTCCATCCCGCGACTGAATCTATAAATTTTAACTTAATGCGTATGTTGTGAATTGGTTGCGGGGGCCGGATTTGAACCAACGACCTTCGGGTTATGAGCCCGACGAGCTACCAAGCTGCTCCACCCCGCGTCTCCACAGAGGGGCACTATACTCAGGATCTGATAACTTGCAAGTTTTTTATGTAATTTTTGCCATTTTCTTTTAAAAACGGTCAGAAATAATACATAGAGGTGTAATTTTAGACAGTTATACTTTAGATAACACACTAAATGGTGAAGCCGATAATTAAAAAAACCGCAACCACTTCTGTATCGATATCTTTCTTGATTTGGCTTTGGTATCTTTCTTGTCATCAACTCTTTTTAAAGTAGGAATATAAGTAAAAAATGGTTACTTGGCGAAAATCGTTGCTTTTGGGGATATTAGCGCTTGCCTTAACAGGCTGCCATCGTCCAACAGATCAGGGACAACAGTATAAAGATGGTAAGCTTAAGCAAGATCTTATTGAAGTTAACTCGCCAAATACGCAAGGCAAGCCCATTAATGGCTCAGATTACCTTGAACAAATTAACCAAATAAATCAAACATCTTCACGTCTATACAATAGTAATCAAGATACTTATCAAGCAGTGGAAAATTGGTTACGCTCAGGGGCAGATACGCGTCAATTACGTCAATTTAATATCGCAGCCTTTCAAATGGAAGGGGAAGATAATTATGGGAATGTAAAATTTACCGGATATTATACCCCTGTTTTAGAAGCACGTTTAACGCCACAAGGTGACTTTAAATATCCGCTCTACCGCATGCCAGCCAAAGTGCGTGGTAAATTGCCTTCACGAGCGGCTATCTATAACGGTGCTTTAAGCCCCACTTTAATTGCCGCTTATAGTAACTCCATCATGGATAACTTTATGATGGAAGTGCAAGGCAGTGGCTATGTCGATTATGGTGATGGTAAACCTTTAACCTTCTTTGGTTATGCTGGGAAAAATGGTCATCCCTACCGCAGTATTGGTAAAGTGCTGATTGATAATGGTGAAGTTGAAAAAGAAGCGATGTCAATGTTGGCAATTAGAGAGTGGGCTGATAAGCATAGTGAACAAGAAGTCAGAAAATTATTAGAACAAAACCCCTCTTTCGTTTTCTTTAAACCTGAACCTTTTACGCCAGTAAGAGGGGCAAGCGCTATTCCGCTGATTGCTAAAGCGTCAGTGGCTTCGGATAGAAGTATTATCCCCGCAGGAACCGTATTATTAGCTGAAATCCCTATTTTAGATAATACCGGTAAGTTTACTGGACAATACCAAATGCGTTTAATGGTTGCTTTGGATGTGGGGGGAGCCATTAAAGGACATCATTTCGATATTTATCATGGTATTGGTAAAGAAGCCGGACAAATGGCGGGTTTTTATAATCATTATGGACGTGTATGGGTATTAAAAAAATCGCAACCCACCTTACTGAACCCCATACAGTAAAACGATTGACTATTTATATTGTCATATTAACGGTAAAATGAGCAAACGCCATGGCTATTGATTAACAATAGCCATGATTATTTCTGCTATCTAGGTTGTTATCGCATTATGCAAAATTCATTATCAGACTCCTATCTGCAACGCTTTTCTGGTATTGGCCGTCTTTATGGACAACAAGCGCTGTATTATTTTTCTCAGGCACATATTTGTGTTGTCGGCATTGGTGGCGTTGGTAGCTGGGCTGCAGAAGCCTTAGCTCGCAGTGGGATCGGCGCTATTACGTTAATTGATATGGATGATGTGTGTGTCACCAATACCAATCGACAAATTCATGCGTTAAAAGAGCATGTCGGCCAGCCTAAATGTGAAGTGATGAAGCAGCGAATTTTGCAAATTAATCCTGAATGCAAAGTTACTTGTATTGATGATTTTGTTACGGTTGATAATGTGGCAGAAATGATGCAAAACTCATTTGATTATGTGATTGATGCTATTGATAGTGTTAGACCAAAGGCTGCATTATTAGCTTACTGTCGTCGCTATAAAATTCCTGTTATCACCACTGGTGGCGCAGGCGGACAGATTGATCCAACTCAAATCCAAGTCGTCGATTTAGCGAAAACCATTCAAGATCCATTAGCCGCTAAATTACGTGAGCGTTTAAAATCTGATTTTAATGTTGTGAAAAATAGCAAAGGTAAATTAGGCATAGATTGTGTTTTTTCAACCGAGCAATTAGTCTACCCTCAAGGAGATGGTACGGTGTGTGCGGCCAAAAGTACTGCCGATGGCGTCAAACGTATGGACTGCTCAGCGGGTTTTGGCGCGGTGACAATGGTAACTGCTTCCTTTGGTTTTATTGCCGTTTCTCATGTATTAAAGAAGATGTTAGCTAAGGCGCAACGTACTCGTCATACTTCAAGTTGTAGCGTTGTTGACCGCATTCATTCGCACTAGTCACATACTGATGTATGCTCCTAGCGACTCATTCACTTGTCGCCTAGCT
>NZ_CAWPCB010000021.1:0-3238 GCF_963886535.1 Proteus sp. G2675 | reverse complement strand
TATTTCATGGTGTTATTGATGCCAATGAGAATTGGGATCGAGTGGAATGCCATCCGCATTACAACCAATGACTTTGCCACTCTTTTCGATACGTTGTTTGGTTGAGTTATGATGCAGTTCGCATAAGCTTTGGAAGTTCTTTGTGTCCCAGAATAAGGCTTGAGCTTTTGCGATACGTTCTTTATCACCTGATTCAAGTGCTTCTTTAAGACGATGCGGAGTAATGTGGTCAACTACTGTGGCAGCAGTAATGCGCCCTTGCTCTTGGCACATGACACAAAGTGGATGTTCATTAAGAAACGCTAATCGCACTTTAGCCCAGCGACCACCATAGACATTGCGTTTTTTCATGGTTTTTTATTCCATTACGAATTTTCCCCAATAAAAAAACCACCAGCGGTTAACTGATGGCTATCTGTATACATCACTCAATGAATGACGTTTGTAGATGATGTCTCTCCATCGTCACGCCCCTCCTTCTACCTACAGCTGACGTTGCTGATAATGACCGATAAATAACAAAACGGTGGTATTCGTTGTTTTTGATTCTCACTATGTGCTCTCTGTCGAGAATAAAACAGGTCATAGCTAACATAGGAGACAGCGACAACGCTACGCCTTCTTCTATTGGCACGAAATAAAAATAGCAGTATGATTAATGAGTATTTATTTTTTGCTTAAATTCAGCCACCCTGTGAAATCAAACTCACAGGTTTATTTTTATATTGTGCTGTTTATTTAAGTGGGAGATAAATAAGAATAATCAATCTGGTATATATACCTACTTAAGCTATACTAAGTAGCTATCGCTATACTTTAATTGATATCTTGCTAGTATTGCCCAGTTTCCCATACTGGGCTTTTTTTATTCTTTTGGAATGCTTTTATCCAGTTCTTCACGGAATTTAACTGGATTATCTGAACCTTCTACTGCCATGATATTTCTCCATTAAAAAGCCCCGCTATTACGAGGCGATTGTTTTCTATCGAACTACTTCTACGGTATGTCCGTTTGCGTCAGTTATATAAGCTGATTCACCCTTGTAAATGAATTCAAACATCTGTCCGTTAAATTCTTTCATATTCGGGTGAGTGATTGACTCACATTCTGTAACGATGATTGCAATGCAGTCTTTCTGCACATCAACGTGATCAATGCTCTTTTCGCTAACAATTAGCTCTTCTTCCTGTATCGCTTTTGTACACTCAGCATCTTCGTAAACCGCTGGAGTCTCAATAGCGTAATCAGGGTTTGACCAATTTTTAAACTTATCAAGTAACTCAATGAATCGAGGGCTACCTAGTTTAATTATTGATAGACTACTTTCGCTTCTGAGGCTTACATCACCGTTAACAATAGTTTTTAAAGTAAACATATTTTCTTCCTGTTTCTGTTGGTATAAAAAAAGCCCCTAATTACTTAGAGGCTCGTTGTTGTTCAATTTCCCGTATTGCTTTCTTGTTGGCTAAATTTTGAGTTTATCAATCTCTTCATGATCTGGCCGACGATAATTCAGGATGTAACCTGGCATCTTCATAAACCTATTATTTTTGTCTTTTGCACTCACTACTACTGAATGGCAAACAGATGACGTGTCGAATGTTTCATCATATTCATACAATAAAGCCGCCATTTTATCTTGCCATTCAGTAGGCATTTCATGCATGAGAACTCTTGGCATGACTAGAAATGATGCATAAGACAATCCAAACCAATTCCACAATTCACTGCTATTTTTTGACTGTGTTGCCTTACTCATTTTAAACACTCCGTTCTAATGTAATCCTGCAAATACAAAGTTTGCTGTTCGTTCTCGACTATCATTTCTCTGAGACGTAGATAATCTTGTTCAACTGCTTTGTTAAGTCGTACGGTGGCTTCATTGATTCCGCTTTCGGTGGAATTCTTTGTGACTGCTGGACACTCGGCTTTGACATACACCCGCTTGTCGCCAGAGTTAACAGCATCACGAAGAGTGTTGATTTCATTCTTTGCATTAACAAGCTCCTGTGTGTGTCTTGTATCAAGTTGATTTAGTCGCTCTATGCGCACTTGATAGTCAATATTAATAGCCTTCTGCTCTTCAAGTGTTGCAGTAAGTTCTTTGTTGTTTTCTGTCAGCGTGTTAATTCTTTTAACTTGTGCATTAATCAGCACGCCACCACCAGCAACAATACCCACTATCACAATGACAATGTAAAGTTTCCAGTGCTTCATAATTAGTACCGATGATGTGATAGAGCTACCTGACAGCGTTTTTCTAAACTGGCTTTATCATTAACACATGAATTATCAATTGAGAGATAAATGCCACTAGCGACCGAGATGAGTAATGTAAGAATAAAACCGACGATAATGATTAAAGATTTCCATGACATAGTGCTGACTCCGCATCTCTACGACTAACTAACCCTCGCCAAACCTTTCCACCCGCATATACCCAACGTTTCATTTCTTCACAAGCACCCGCTCTATCACCCGCATTTAGTTTCTTAAGTAATGTTGAGCGAGCAAATGCGGTCGTTCCCACATTAAAAGCAAAGGAATATAAAGCGGCTTTGGTGTAGTCATCGAGTGGTACTTTGATTAATGCATCGACTTGCTGTTGTGTCTTAATAAAATCGTTTTGTAATAACGCATCACATTCTTGTTGTGTATATGTTTTACCGTGAATAATGTCTTTGCCTGTATGCCCATAACAAACTGTTAGAACACCCGCCACATCACGATAAGGTTCATAACGTACACCTTCAAAATGGGCTATTACTACTAACGCAATTGCTGTTGCTCCTGCTGTTGTTATCGCCGCTATTTTCTGTTTGAGAGACATTAAATATCCTTTGGCGCTTTCACCATTAATTCAGCAAGCCTTTTTAGGGTTTCAGTTGGGTTTTGTGGGTCAACATGACGAACAAGCTCTTCAAATAATTGAGTGCGTTTTCGCTGTTCTCTTCGAGTCATAAAATAAGTGGCTAAACCTAGAACCATGCTGAACGCCATCCCGATAACAAATCCCCATTCATATAATGAGAGGCTAGCAAAAAAGGCCGTTAAGCCTGCGGTTCCGTAAGTTACATTGGTTAATTTTTCCATACGCATAGTCACCCCCAAAGGAGTGTCCGTTGATGATGAGTGTGAGAGAGTTAAAAGTGAAACGATAAAAATTAGGCGGGCATTGATACTTTAAGTGCCTTTAATAAACCTTCAGGCAACTGTTCTTCCAGTGACGCATTAGAA
>NZ_CAWPCB010000020.1:0-4660 GCF_963886535.1 Proteus sp. G2675 | reverse complement strand
ACCATGCGACCAAAACCGTCGTAGCGATAATCAAATTTATCACTGCCTTGTACTTGGTTATGCGGTGCTTCGGTGTGCGGACGAGTCAGTAAATTGGCTGCTGCATCATACAGAAAGTGTTCGGTTTGCACCGACCCTAAATGCGCTGTCAATTGTCCCAGCGGGTCGTACTGATAACTGTGGTAGTACCAATGTCCGGCGGTAAAAACCTCGCCCGTTTGACCATAACTGACACTGCGCTCGATAAGTTGATTGCGTTTATCCCAACGATAACGACGGTCTATCACCGGGGTCACAAACTGTGAGGCATTCATTTGGCGCGCCACTTGGTGCGTAATACGTCCCCGACAGTCATAGCCCGTTTCATTGTCTAAGGCGCCACTGGTGCGCAACGTTTCTCGGTGTAAACGGTCTCGTTGATATTCCGCCAATACCGTCAGTTGCTCATTATCTCGCCATTGCGTTTGTTGTAAATGCCCAGAGCCGTAATACAGGTATTCAAATGCCCTTTGATGGGGCAACTCGGTGCGAGTGATATTACCCAGCACATCATAGTGATGCTGATGGTAAACTCTAATTTACATAACCAACAGTAATTTTTTTACTATTCAATAAATAATATTCTAGATTTAATCCTCTAAAGCTAGATTCATTTATATGAAAATTTAAATTCATAATTTTGACAATTATTTTAAAAAATAACTTATTATTTTTTGCGCAATACTTTTTTAATTTTAATATTTCTTTTTCATTATCTTTAAGAACATAATATATATAATTCATATATATGATATCTGATATAAAAAAATTACATTCTGATTGATTTTCATTAACACAATCAACTAATATAGAAAATATTTTATTATCATCTGAATAATTATTCATAAAAACATCAGGGTTTACGTAATCCAAATAATAATCATCATATGGTATTTCATAGCTATCAGTTTGATTTTTATTCATAATAAAATCGATTGAATTTATATGAAATACTTTTATTTTTTCTAAAGCAATCTTATTCTCTATACTATTTGCCATTGCAGATGATAATGAGTGGATATGTTTAATTAATTTTTTAACATCTACCCAATCATTAAATCTTATGTTAAAAAATAGTATATTATTTTCTATTTTAAATAGATTACCATAAAACTCCTCTCCCCCAAGTAAACAAGCTAAGTAATTAATAATTTCTGTTTTATGTTCATCCATATCATAATTAAACTTGTCAGATATATTTTCCATATATCTTAACTGATTAAGAGCATAAATAATTTTTAAATTTTTCTCCTTATAATATTTATTAGTATTAATCAAAAAAATAGATGGTAATTTTCTTAAGAAAAGCAAAAAAATATTATATCTTTCGTATAAATTTTCATTTAGAGTATTATCTACTTTCTCAAAATCAAATAAATCCGTCCACCAGGATAAAAAAAGAGGCTTGCTTTCTTGCATATGTAAAGCGAGAATCATCTCTAGCTTATTCTCATCTTTATAATATATTAATTCATCATCGTATAATGTAGGTGTTCTAGAGTTAAATAACTTATTTAACTTATACTGATAGATATCATTTAAGTTCATGTTCACTCACCTATGCAATAAAAACAATATTTAATAAAGAATAGATATTTATATTAAATCATCATATCTTTGATAAGTAACGCCCAAAATTAAGACCTTTAAAACTATTAATATTAAGATAAAATTTACGGTTAATAATTCTACTTATTATTTTTAAAAAATCTTCTTTATTTTCTTTGCAAAATTCTTCCAAGGCTAATATGTTAGATGGTTCTTCTCGTAGAATATAATATATATAATTCATAAAAATCATTTCGGAAACAAAAAGATTACATTTTGATTGTCCTTCCTTTATACAATCAGTCAACACTCTAAAAATATTATTTTTATTTTCTAAATAATTATTATAAAATATATCTGGATAAGTATATTTTATATATATATCACTATACGGAAGCGAGTAATTGTCAGTACTATCTAATAAAAAATCTATTGTCGACAATTGAAATTCCCTTATTACTTCTAAATATTTCCTATTACTATTTCTTGCTGTTCTTTTCGCAAAAGAGTGTATTAATTTTATTAGTTTTTTCACTTCAACATAAGAACTATTTTTTATATTAAAAAATAGTTTATTATTTATCACTTGAAAATATTTATCATAACGAGACCCTATTCCCATTTCATACATTAAATAATTGAATAACTCAGATTTACAATCATCAGGATTATCTTTAAAATCAAGTCCATTCTTTAATTGATTAATAAAATAAGAAACAAATAAATTTTTATTTCTATAACACTCAGTTGTATTAATCATAAATAATGAAAAAAACATCTTCAAGAAAGGAAAAAAGTAAAAATAATTAGACTTAGTTCTACTAGATAGCAGGTTATATATTTTTTCAAAATCAAATAAATCACACCACTCATATAAAAAAAGAAAATCATTATTTTTTATATGAAGAGATAAAACCTTCTCTTTATTTTTTCCAGAATCTATAAATATAAATTTTTCTTCATTAATTGATAAGGCTCGTGAATTAAAAAAACTTTTTAATTTATATTGGTATATATCATTTATATTTACATTCATTTTCAAAGGCTCTAACATTTTTTATTACTCCAATATTTTCCCATTTTCCTGTTTTTATTTCTGTTTCTATTCTAGCACTCTTTATCTGTTTATTAAATTCATCAAGCAATCCAACACCTATACCTATTGCTCCTATTTCGTTTCACAATTACGATGAAGATTGTAAACAACTGTATAGTATTAATACTGGACAGTGAATATATTCAAACAACTAAAAAGATTAAAATGCTGATAAGGGAAATGATATAGTGTGATATATCTGCTTTGGTGTGGGATTATACAGCCAAAGCAGATAATTATATTATTTAAATTACAGGTTCATGTCTTTTATTCGTTAGAGTTGTTGTCATATAATTTAATTGGGATATATCCTAATGATTCCATTATCTATCTTCTCATTAATTATCAGCATAGGGGAAGTTTCGATGGTAAAATAATGTTCGATATAAGTATCTAGCCACATACGCTGTTCTATATTTATGATTTTATTATCTTTATAAAGATATTTTTTCTGAAACTTTCCTCTTCCAGCTCTTTTAATCGTTTAGCATCACTGGCTTCCATACCACCATACTTTGATTTCCTATTGCAATATATGACGTTGCTGATCTCTTTTTAACGACAAGTTTTAGCAAAAATTTTGCTCTCACGAGCATGATTTAAGATTTTTGTTTTATGTGCAATATCTCGTTTAGCTTTAATGTTCATCATATCTGACCTCCGGCAACAATTAGAAAAAAACAATTGTCAGCCGAAGTCCAGACTTTCATAAAGATTTAACTATCCTCCCAGTTTTTATTTTAGCTTAAAAGTATTTTTTCAATATATTCACTAACCTTTGAATTAACTCCTGATATATACTCGTTATCTTTACCAGAGTAAAATTTTAAAGAACCTTCCAAATTATCATGAAGAACTAGAAGATCATAAGCAAGTAATTTTGGGATAAGCGAAGTACTTTGATAATCAGTCATTACTTTATCAAGTGACATATATAGCCTATCAATTATATTTGCATCCAAATCATCCGCCAATCTAATCATTTCCACTACATCAATAATAGTTCTATTAAAATCAAAATTATTATCGTTCATAATCTACCTATTAAAGAGGATTAATCGCACCCGCTGGAATGGGGCCGTCAAACAACACTTCTGAAGAACCTTTCGCCAGCCGCCTTGCAAATTGATTACCTAAGAGATCTAGTCCTTTAGGGGATGATATGTCAATTGCGCCACCAGAAATTTTACGCAAGTCTATTTCAACAATACGATTCCCTGATTTCGCAGCCCATCTTTCAGCAATGCTTAAATCTTTTGTTGCTGATATAAACTGAGATGGAGAGCGACTGCCTGATGTTACATGCCCAGCAACAGTTTTTATATTATTTGGATTAAGGGAAAATAACCCGGATAAAGGATCTTCATCGGGCCTAATGACTCTATAAACTTTCCCAGTAGTTATACGGTCAAATTCACTAGTAGGCGCGCATGGTTTTAATCCGAGGGGGTCAATATAACTTAAAGGATTTGGCGCATAAGCATATAAGTTTATCCCCCCTGCCAACCCTATCGGGTCTTGCTGGGTAAAACGGCCTAAATCCGGGGCATAGTACCTGAACGTATTATAATGTAACCCAGTATACTCGTATCATCCTGATACTCGCCCTACGGGCCAGCGCAAGCGCTGTTCAAATTTGTTCCCGACAAACTTGTCTTTGTCGAAATACTGCCCTTGAAAACGCAGGTTCTGTTCACGATTAAACGTGCTTGTGGGGCGGGTTTGACGCTGTAAATGTCCCCAAGCACTGTATTGCCCTTGCCAAACGATTTCACCCTCACAGTTGTTCAACGCTTCCGGTAAGCCACTTAAACTGCTGTGCGTATAATAAATCGCCCGTTGCGGATTAAGTGGGTTATCCGTGCATTCAATGCGGGCTAGAGGCGTATAACTTTGGTCATTGTAAGCATGATAAACCGTGGTATGGGGCGCTGCGCTGCTGTGCTCAGACACCAGTCGCATCCCTACCCAGCCAAA
>NZ_CAWPCB010000019.1:0-4377 GCF_963886535.1 Proteus sp. G2675 | reverse complement strand
CAACGTGGCCGATAGTACCAACGTTAACGTGCGGTTTTGAACGTTCAAATTTTTCTTTAGACATTTAAATTGTCCCTCTAAGACACGGAATCGGTGGTTACACCACATCAACCAAGCAGTAATTAAACTAGCGATTAGCTATGCTTGTTAAGATTTTTAATCAGGAAGGCAAGAACATTGGGGAGTGGTGCTGATAGGCAGATTCGAACTGCCGACCTCACCCTTACCAAGGGTGCGCTCTACCAACTGAGCTATATCAGCACATCTGGAGCGGGCAGCGGGAATCGAACCCGCATCATCAGCTTGGAAGGCTGAGGTAATAGCCATTATACGATGCCCGCAGAACTCGGCTACCTGACTTAAAATCAGCTTTGTATTCTACTCAAGTGTTCACGGTTTGAAAACACTTAAGTAAGGAATTAATGGTGGTGGGAGAAGGATTCGAACCTTCGAAGTCTGTGACGGCAGATTTACAGTCTGCTCCCTTTGGCCGCTTGGGTATCCCACCAAATCTAAATTTTAAATGGTGCCGGCACCAAGAGTCGAACTCGGGACCTACTGATTACAAGTCAGTTGCTCTACCAACTGAGCTATGCCGGCTAAGTGGTGCGCATTCTAGGAGGACTTTCGCCATGATGCAACAAAAAAATTGCGATATTTGTTCTTTTGCTTAGATTTTGTTCATTTTTGTATGTATTGTTGATTTTTTAGGAAAAAAACGACCAAAATGACAGCAAAAAAATCAAAGAAAATCCAACGCAATATTCTCTCTGCAATCCTAGATTTATCACTAAACAGTAAAATTCACCTAAAAGAATTATTTTTACGCTTTTATTCTACGCTTATTTTTATTTTTTATGACTATTTTTTGTACTTTTTTTACAAATTTATTCAGTTCGCGTCAAAAAAAGCAGAAAAAAAGTAAAAAATCTCTACGCCTCTGCCACATCACTCGTTATGATGCTGTTTATTTTTTATCGGATACGGGTGTTTTAAACAGCCTGTCCAACCTGCGAATACTAGGCAGATGTTGGCTTATGAATAACAAAGAACGCTTTACAACCCCTTATTTAGAATTTGATAGAAAGCAGTGGGCTACGTTAAGGAATTCGGTCCCCTTAACATTAACAGAAACAGAAATTGCCGACCTTAAAGGCATTAATGAAGAAATCTCAATTGATGATGTCATTGAAATTTATCTTCCATTATCAAGGTTGTTAAATTTCTATATCAGTTCAAATTTACGTCGTCAGGCTGTCTTAGAACAGTTTCTAGGCACAAATAACGCCAAAATTCCTTATATCATTGGTATAGCGGGTAGCGTAGCGGTGGGTAAAAGTACGACTGCCCGTTTACTTCAAGCTTTGCTAACTCGTTGGCCTGAACATCGGAAAGTGGATTTGATTACCACTGATGGATTTTTATTACCTAATGCGGAATTAAAAAAACGCGGAATAATGAAGAAAAAAGGGTTTCCTGAATCCTATGATATGCATAGTCTTGTCTCTTTTGTCTCTGATATTAAATCGGGCAAAAAGCAAGTGACTGCACCTGTCTATTCTCATTTAGTGTATGACATTATTCCAGACAAAAAACAGGTCATTGAGCAACCCGATATTTTGATCCTTGAAGGACTCAATGTATTACAGAGTAATCAAGACTACCCTCATGATCCACATAATGTTTTTGTATCAGATTATGTCGACTTTTCCATTTATGTTGATGCAGATGAAGCATTATTGAAACACTGGTATATCAGCCGATTTTTAAAATTCCGTGAAGGGGCATTTACCGATCCCGAATCCTATTTCAATAATTATTCCAAGCTGAGTCGCGAAGAATCTATTGAGATCGCGTCTTCCATTTGGCAAGAAATTAATGGCTTAAACCTAAAGCAAAATATTTTACCAACCCGTGAAAGAGCCAGCTTGATTATGACTAAAGGTGATAACCATTCGGTTAAAAGCGTTAGATTACGTAAATAAATCTTACCTATTTAGAGAATAGATAAATTATCAATTCTCACCCTATAAATAGGCGGATTAAATTTAAATATGCTCTCTTTACCTATTTTAGAGAGCATATTTTAATATGAAAATTGTAGCAAAATAAACCAATTATGGTGCACTTCGTAGCGATATCTCACCACCAATATAGGGTACTATTTTATTGTTTTGTTCTAAAAGTAACGCCCCTTGCTCATTAATACCTTTAGCGATACCAAAGATCTCTTTGTCACCAATAATTAATTTAACACGCCTATCAATAAAATTATCTAAACTTTTCCAACGTTCAATAAAAGCAGATAACCCCTGTTTTTCAAATTGTACAAATGCTTTTCTTAGCGCATTAGTGATTTCACAAGCCAACTGATTCCTATCTATTTTTATCCCTACCTGCTCTAAATTAATCCATTGTTGGTTTATTGCATCTTTTTGATTGTTACTCATGGCGATATTAATACCAATGCCAGTAACAATATGCGCAACATCACCTGTTTTTCCCGTTAATTCAACCAAGATCCCAGATAATTTTTTATCATTTAAGTAAAGATCGTTTGGCCATTTAACTTTGACACCATTCGCACCAAATTGCTGTAAAACTTCAGCAAGGATCACACCAACAACTAAACTTAGCCCGATTGCTGCAGCAGGCCCTTGATCCAATTTCCAATACATACTGAGATATAGATTACGACCAAAAGGAGAGATCCATTGCCGCCCTCTACGCCCACGCCCTGCAGATTGATATTCAGCAATACAAACATCACCGGAGGTTAATTCACTAATACGCTGTATCATATACTGGTTAGTTGAATCAATAACCGGTATCACACGAGCTGGTGCACCTTGAATGCCACGATTGACACGTTCACTGTTTAACAGGTTCATCGGTGCATCTAACTGATAACCCTGACCTGCCACTGTATGAATGTCGATACCCCAGCTACGCAATGTCTTGATATGCTTATTAATCCCTGCCCGTGTCATCCCCAAACTTTCGCCTAATTGTTCTCCTGAATGGATCTCACCATCAGCAAGGATATCGATGAGTAATAGAGGAGTTGATGTCTCTTTCATGAAATAGCATCCACCGCGTTAATCTCGCCATGCCGTCCAATAAAACGCACTTCCGGCTCTAATTGCACTCCAAAACGTTCAAATACCTTTTGGCGAATATAACTTGCTAAATTAACAATATCGCGCCCACTTGCCTTGCCTTCTTTATTAATTAATACCAATGCCTGTTTTGTATGCACAGCAGCGCCACCGCTCTGATAACCTTTCAAACCACATTGATCAATAAGCCAGCCTGCAGCAAGTTTTACACCATTATGTTGTACATATTGAGGGCAAAATGGATATTTACTTTTTAAGCGTTGTGCAAGTTTTATATCAACAATAGGATTTTTAAAAAAACTACCCGCATTACCTGTAAGAGCAGGATCCGGCAATTTACTTGTCCTCATACCGCATACAGATTCGAATACTATCTGTGGTGTGACTGTTTCTGGTGATAATTTAGCTAAATCACCATAGGTCAAAATAGGTTCCCAATGTTTATTCAGCACTAAACCAACCGCAATAATTGCATAACCTTGCTGATAGTGATGTTTAAAAATACTGTCGCGATAGCCAAATTGGCACTCTTCATTTGTTAAACGCGTGACTTTACCAGTGCTTAACTCAACAATATCAACATAGGCGCAAACGTCTTTTAATTCTTTACCATAAGCACCAATATTTTGTATGGGAGCAGACCCAACATTACCAGGGATTAAAGCGAGATTTTCTAACCCATAAATATGCTTTTCAATTAAGCTCTTTATAAGGTTATGCCAATTTTCACCTGCCCCAACATGAATATGCCATTGTTGCTCATCTTCTGTAATTTCAATGCCAGAAATACAGTTTCTAATCACCGTACCGTTAAAATCTTCAATGAATAAAACATTACTCCCTCCGCCTAAAATAAGAATAGGCAGTTTTTGGTCTTGAGCATTTTGCCAGTACCGACAGAGTTCATCTGTATTCTTTGCCGTTTCTATATGACGAGCATTGGCTTTCAAACCAAATGTATTAAATGATTGCAATGAAATAGGTTCATTCATGAAAGTCGACCTCATTTAGCTGATAGCTTAGTTTAGCAGTCAACCTGCTGTGAGGATAGCGCGAGTGAGCTGTTGGTAGGTAATAAGAGTAAGTTAAAAAGATACCTATATTATTCTAGGTATGATGATTATTAAGAATAAAGAAAAACAAATGCAAAAAAGCCAACCCATTGGGTTGGCTTTCTCGTCTTATTTAATGCTTAGCAGTTCCCTACTCTCACATGGGGAGACCCCACACTACCATCGGCGCTACGGCGTTTCACTTC
>NZ_CAWPCB010000018.1:0-50000 GCF_963886535.1 Proteus sp. G2675 | reverse complement strand
TGCCGTTTCCGGTCTTCTGCGTTGTTGCGAGGAGGTGCATTCTACATCTTCCTCATTCAGTGTCAAGCGCTAATTTATCAGGCTTTTCACTTTTTCTTTTGTTCTCTCAGCCGGTTCGCTTAGCGCCCTGTGCCGTGACAACGAGGACGCATTATAGGGAGTTTTCTGAGGCTGGCAATAGTTTTTTGAAAAAAAATGTTTGTTTGTTGGTTAATTAAACGAAGTGCCTATTTTTTGTGGCTTTTAAGCCATTTTGGCAGGTCAGCTAAGCTATCTAGAACAAAATCTGCACAAGTTTCGGCCTCTTCTGTAATCGCTTTTCCTGTGCGAACGAGAATTTTATGCCCAACGCCAGCCGCTTTTGCTGCCAACATATCTTCTTTTTTATCTCCCACCATATAAGAAGATGCCATATCGATGTTTAATTGTGCTTTCGCATCCATAAACATACCTGTTGCAGGTTTACGACAGTCACACTCTTTTTTGTATTCTTCTATAATTGCATCTGGATGATGTGGGCAATAATAAATGCCGTCTAAATCGACGCCTCGATCAGCTAAAGACCAATCCATCCATTCAGTTAAATGTAAAAACTGATCTTCACTATAATACCCTCGACCAATACCTGACTGATTAGTCACTAGCACTAAAGCATATCCCATGGCTTTTAATTCAGCCATTGCTTCAATCACACCTTCGATAAATTCAAAGTTATCAATTTCAGATACATAACCATGATCGATATTAATCGTTCCATCGCGATCTAAAAAAATCGCAGAAATCCCCTTGCTCACAGCATTACTCCTTTTAGATATTTGCGCTTAGTATCGCATGTTTTTTCTTATATAGAGAAGCATATCCACCTTTCTTTCTTTTATTGACTATTATTACCTATTACGCTTCTGCTCTTTTTTGTTGACTTGGACGTCTAGACGCCTTAACATCTATTTTAACTCGGGCAGAATAGCGTGAATGTCCCATATTCTACTTATATAAAGAACAAGATGATTAAACTGACGAATATAAATAAAGTATTTAAGCAGGGAGCGCGTTCAATACAAGCGCTATCAAATATTAACCTGCATGTGCCACAAGGGCAGATTTTTGGTGTGATTGGATCGTCAGGTGCAGGTAAAAGTACTCTCATACGCTGTGTAAACATGTTAGAAAAGCCGACATCAGGTGAAGTTTGGGTTGATGGTCGTGATCTAACAAAATTATCTGATAAAGAATTAACCAAAGCACGTCGTGGCATTGGCATGATTTTCCAACATTTTAATTTACTGTCCTCAAGAACGGTATTTGATAATGTTGCCTTACCTCTAGAACTTGATAACACGCCGCGTGCAGATATTAATAAACGTGTTAATGAGTTATTAGAATTAGTGGGTTTAGCAGATAAAAAAGAGTATTACCCTGCCAATTTATCAGGGGGACAAAAGCAGCGTGTTGCGATTGCTCGAGCATTAGCTAATTCACCAAACGTTTTATTGTGTGATGAGGCAACTAGTGCTCTTGATCCTGCAACGACACGTTCTATTTTAGAACTGTTAAAAGATATTAATCGTCGTTTAGGGTTAACTATTTTACTTATCACTCATGAAATGGATGTTGTAAAACGTATTTGTGACCAAGTTGCCGTGATCAGTGGTGGTCAATTAGTTGAAAGTGATGCGGTAAGTGAGGTTTTCTCTCACCCTAAAACACCCGTTTCTCAAGCATTTATTCAATCAACATTACAATTGGATATTCCTGACGATTATAAAGAACGTATGAAGCCAGAGTGGGAAGAAGGCTTATTCCCGCTGTTAAAGCTTGAATTTAATGGGTTATCTGTTGATGCGCCATTAATGTCTATTGTTGCTCGTCGTTTTGATGCTGATATTAATATTTTAAGTTCTCAAATGGACTATGCCGGTGGAGTAAAGTTTGGCGTGATGCTAGCAGAATTACACGGTAAAAATGGTAACACAGAAAAGTCTATCGCGTTTTTAGAAGAGCATCATGTGAAAGTAGAGGTTCTCGGTTATGTCTGAAGGAATGATTTATTTATTAATTAGTGGGATCTGGGAAACCTTAGTCATGACATTTGTCTCAGGCTTTTTTGGTTTTGTCATTGGATTACCATTAGGTGTCTTACTTTATGTGACTCGACCAGAGCAAATTATGGCGAACTCACCCGCTTATAAAGTGATTTCTGCTTTAGTTAATATTTTTAGGGCCATCCCTTTTATTATCTTATTAGTTTGGATGATCCCTTTTACACGTATGGTAGTAGGAACATCCATTGGTTTACAGGCGGCTATCGTTCCGTTAACTGTAGGAGCTGCACCTTTTATTGCACGTATGGTAGAAAATACCTTATTAGAAATACCTCATGGTTTAATTGAAGCTTCTCGTGCCATGGGGGCAACACCAATGCAGATAATCAAGAAAGTTTTATTACCAGAATCTTTACCAGGTTTAATTAATGCTGCGACCATTACACTCATTACATTAGTCGGTTATTCCGCAATGGGGGGCGCTGTGGGTGCCGGTGGTTTAGGTCAAATTGGTTATCAGTATGGTTATGTGGGCTATAATGCCACAGTAATGAATACCGTTATTGTACTACTTGTTATTCTTGTTTTTATCATTCAGTTTATTGGCGATCGTTTAGTTAAACTGACAACACATAAATAAATGAATTAAAGGTTTCTATTCATCTACTATCTAATCAATAAATGTAGTTTGTATGAAACCTTTTATTTAACCAGTTCAAAGAAAGGGTAAATCTATGTCATTGAAATTTAAATCACTTGCTGTAGTCAGTGCGTTAGTCGGTGCTTTAGCTTTAGCAGGTTGTGGCGAAAAAGAAAAAGATCCCAATCATATCCGTGTGGGGGTTATTTCTGGTTCTGAACAACAAGTTGCTGAAGTTGCTAAACAAGTCGCTAAAGATAAATATGGACTTAATGTTGAACTCGTCACTTTCAATGACTTTGTCATGCCGAATGAATCATTAAGCCGTGGTGATATTGATATTAATGCCTTTCAACATAAGCCTTATTTAGATCAACAAATCAAAGATCGTAATTACAAAATTACAGCTGTAGGTAATACCTTTATTTACCCTATTGCTGGTTATTCTAAAAAAATAACGGATTTAGCAGATTTACCCGATGGTGCACAAGTGGCTATCCCTAATGATCCAACCAACTTAGGTCGTTCACTGCTACTTTTAGAAAAAGTAGGATTAGTGAAATTAAAGGAAGGGGTTGGTTTATTACCGACTAAACTGGATATCATTGAAAATCCGAAAAACATACAATTAGTTGAGTTAGAAGCACCACAATTACCGCGCTCTTTAGATGATCAAAAAATCTACTTAGCGGTTATTAATACAACCTATGCGAGTCAAGTTAACTTAACTCCAGCAAAAGATGGTATTTTTGTTGAAGATAAAGATTCACCTTATGTCAATATTATTGTTGCCCGTGAAGACAATAAAGATGATGAAAATGTGAAGAAATTTATTCAATCTTATCAAACAGATGAAGTTGATAGCGCTGCGAATAAGATTTTTAACGGTGGTGCAGTAAAAGGTTGGTAATCATCTCACAACTCAACTTAATAATAAAAAAGGCGGACATTTGTTCGCCTTTCTCTTTTTTACTGGGCTAATTTGCATTAAATTAGGGCGGTTTAATTTTTGTATAGACAATAATAAAGAGGATATACCCATGCACATGCGCTTGCTACTTATTGGCATTATAGCGCTGTTTATGACCGGCTGTTCAATGCAGAAATCATCTGATGTTGATCAGTCTAAGTTTACGGATATGCGTTTAAATAAACCTGGCCAACCACAAAAGCCCAAACAGCAAACTTTATCTCCTGTTCGCATTGTTGAAAAAACAGAAGATCTTTTAGGTGCGCCTTTTAAAGATTTAGGTGTTGTTGCCGGTGAATCTTGCCGACAAACACTACAAGATCCACCCGCAAGCTTACCTGCTGCGAAAAAAAGAATGGCTATCAAAGCGGCTTATAAAAATGCGAATGCAGTTTTATTACATGAATGCCAAATAGTCACAGGAATGGGTTGCTATCAATCGGCAATCTGTGAAGGTTCAGCACTATTAATTACTCAATGAATAGCTACCAAATAACATCTATAGGGCATATTATCAGCCCTTATAAAGAGAAATTTGCCGTTCCTCGCCAACCTGGATTAGTCCAGGATGGCGTAGGCCAGCTAATACTACACACACCTTATAATCATCCTGATGCAGTAAGAGGCTTAGAACAATTTAGCCATCTTTGGTTATTATTTATTTTTCATCAAACAGCGCAACAAGGTTGGCATCCATTAGTGCGCCCACCAAGATTAGGGGGGAATAGCAAACTCGGGGTTTTCGCCACTCGCTCAACTTTTCGCCCTAATGCTATCGGCATGTCATTAGTCGAGCTAAAAGATATCATTATTGAAAAGCAATCGGTGATCTTGCAACTAGGCAGTCTAGATCTTATTGATGGAACCCCCATTATTGATATCAAGCCGTACCTTCCCTATGCTGAATCTATTGCTGATGCAACAGCAGGCTTTGCCCAATATGCTCCTCATGAAGAGATGGAGATTCTTTTTTCTGAAGATGCCACACAGCAGTTACAATATTACTCTCATCAATATCCTCATCTTATGCGATTTATCACTCAAGTATTGCAACAAGATCCGCGTCCTGCTTATAAAAAAAGCGAACAAAGTGATAGAGTATATGCCGTGCATTTACTGGATTTTAATATTCGTTGGCAAGTCAATGGGCAGCAAACACTTGTTCTTAGTATAGAACCGCGCTAACTTGCACTTACTAACATTGAAACTTCTTGTCTTTAAGCAAATCAGATTGAAAAAAATGCTTTGCCTCTTTTGGCAAACCTAAGTCACTGGTAGACTAAAGACTTTCTCTATTTATATTGATGTAGACTGGCCTGACAGTCAGCCTAAGTATTTTTGTTCTAATGGAACCTAATAATGCGTACTAGCCACTATTTGCTCTCTACTTTGAAAGAGACGCCTGCTGATGCCGAAATTGTCAGCCATCAACTCATGCTTCGCGCAGGTATGATCCGTAAACTCGCATCTGGCCTTTATGATTGGATGCCGACCGGTGTTCGTGTCCTGAGAAAAATTGAGAAAATTGTTCGTGAAGAGATGGACAACGCAGGCTCACTTGAAATTTCAATGCCGGTTGTTCAGCCTGCTGATCTATGGCAAGAAAGTGGCCGTTGGGAACAATATGGCCCAGAATTGTTGCGTTTTACAGATCGCGGTGAGCGTCCTTTTGTTTTAGGTCCAACCCATGAAGAAGTGGTGACCGATATTGTTCGTAATGAAATCACCTCTTACAAACAACTACCACTCAACCTTTACCAAATTCAAACTAAATTCCGTGATGAAGTACGCCCGCGCTTTGGTGTTATGCGTTCACGTGAGTTTATCATGAAAGATGCCTATTCATTCCATATCTCTCAAGAGTCTCTACAAGAGACTTACGACAGAATGTATCAAGCCTATAGCAATATCTTTACTCGTATTGGTTTAGACTTCCGTCCAGTATTGGCTGATACAGGCTCTATTGGTGGTAGTGCCTCTCATGAATTCCAAGTATTAGCAGATAGCGGAGAAGATGATATCGTATTCTCAACAGCATCTGACTATGCTGCTAATATTGAATTAGCAGAAGCGGTTATGCCAGCAACACCTCGCTCACCAGCAACAGAAGAGTTACGTTTAGTAGATACACCAAACGCAAAAACTATTGCTGAATTAGTTGAACAATTTAATCTGCCTATTGAAAAAACAGTTAAAACACTTATTGTTCATGCAACTGAAGAAAGTGGTCATAAATTAGTGGCTTTATTAGTCCGTGGTGATCATGAGCTCAATGAAATAAAAGCAGAAAAATGTAGCATTGTCGCTTCACCTTTAGTTTTCGCAACTGAAGAAGAGATCCGCCAAGCTGTTAATGCAGGTCCAGGCTCTCTTGGTCCAATTAACTTGCCATTACCAATCATTATCGATCGCGCTGTATCTGTTATGAGCGATTTTGGTGCTGGTGCAAATATTGATGGTAAACACTACTTTGGTATTAACTGGGAGCGTGATTTACCTCTTGCTGAAATGGCGGATATCCGTAATGTTGTCGAAGGTGATCCAAGCCCAGATGGTAAAGGTACTTTACTTATCAAACGTGGTATTGAAGTCGGTCATATCTTCCAACTAGGTAAGAAATATTCTGAAGCATTAAAAGCGACGGTACAAAACGAAGAAGGCCATAACCAAGTTGTGACTATGGGTTGTTATGGTATTGGTATTACTCGTATCGTTGCAGCGGCAATCGAACAAAATCACGATGCTCGTGGTATTATCTGGCCTGATGCTATCGCACCTTTCCAAGTTGCCATTTTACCAATGAACATGCATCGTTCTTATCGTGTAAAAGAAGTAGCAGAGAAACTCTATGCTGACTTACGTGCACAGGGTATTGATGTATTATTTGATGATCGCAAAGAGCGCCCAGGTGTGATGTTTGCAGATATGGAACTGATTGGTGTACCACACACCATCGTGATTGGTGATCGTAATCTGGATAACGAACAAGTTGAGTATAAAGCACGCCGTAGTGATGATAAATCGCTGGTCAATGTGAATGATGTTGTTGCCTTTATTAAAGAGCAACTGGTTTAATCCATTTAATATTGTTTAGCCCTTATGGGCTAAACTGACCAAACTTAACGACTGCTGTTACCACTTTTGTTAACGTAAAAAAACCGCTTTATTTAAAGCGGTTTTTTTATAATGAATTAACTTCTGCTATTACGACGGCTATTGCAAGAGCCATGACGATCAAAGCGTGGTTTATTATCGGTAACCACTAATGCACGATCATACTGTCCATCTTCCATTGAAGGACGAATACTATAGTAACCTCTGACCTCTAGATAGACAGGTGTTCCGCCATCAACGCCTGTAGCAAAATAGCCTTTTTCTAATACTAATCCATCAGCGGCATAGACACGTCCAGATTGGCAATCTTTAAAGGTTCCAGCGTCAGCAAAATAGGTAAATTCCCCCGCTAACTGCTTAGGTTGAACCTTTGCTAAGGTATAATTAAGACCCGAATTAATTACATTACCATCGATATCCAACATAACTAATTTATCTTCACGAGGTAAATAGTAACTCTTCTCGCCATAACTATTAGTCAAGGTCAGTTTATCTTTACTTAATGACCAAGTACCTGACTCAAAAAAACTTCGATTGTCATCAGAAGTGCCTTGGTAACTTTGCTCCATTACATAAGAGCCATCTTGATTGACAAGAATAGTCGTGTCGATACCAGAACAATCGGCACAAGGTAGAATACTGTTATATGTTTGATCAACAATTTTACCATCGAGTGACAGGCCAATATTATTTTGGCAGCCTGACATAATAAATAACCCTGCAGCAATGGCTGCAAATAAAAGTTTTTTCCCCATCATCAACTCCCTAAGTTCTGGGTACTTTCTAATTTCTCGTTTTCAATGCTAGTTTAGCATTTTTTTAAGCAAAAAGGGTGAATAAAACCCCCTTTAAGATAATTACACTACGTTTTAGTATAAATTCTTAAATCTTGTCGCAGAATGCACTATTTCAGAAAATTATCACAATAACTATTGTGATCACTTCGAATAACAGCATAATGATTTTATTCTGAATTATTCACTGGCGGCAATACCGCCACGAACGAGTGGTGAGGGAATATGTCAACAAATACAGAATATCAACCAATTAATTGTGATGATTATGAATATTTGGAGTTAGCTTGCCAACGAGGCTTAACACTCCATATTGAATTACATAATGGTGAGCAAATTGATGGTGTCGCAGATGATCTCTTTTTAAGTAAAAAAGTTGAATATCTGAAAGTAAAAACATCTGAGGGTGCAAAAGATTTACGACTGGATATTATTGCCAGTTTTTCTCATCCCGAACTTGGCACTATCATAATCAAATCTGAATAACTATTTACATAAACAACCGCCGTAATTGGCGGTTGTTTACGACGCTTGCCACTCAATTGTTATACTTTGTTCTGTTGTTGCATTTCCCTCTAAAGTCACAAAAGTATTAACCGCTGCAATTAATGTATCGTTATAATAAATCAATGGGATACGAGTTCTTTGCCATGGGGCAATATTAAGCTCTTGCCAAATTTTCTTGCTTGATCTGGCCAAATCTCGCCCAACAATACGTAAAGATGAAGCGGTTAAGCCAAAACGAACCGTCACTTTTTCATCTGCTAACGGTGCTCTGCAGATTGTTTTACCGCTATCACGACTCACCGCTAATATCCCTAACTGATTAGGCAAAATTAAAGGTTGTGATAATGACCATTCGATAACCCTATCCGTTAGTTCTTCCATAACAGGCACAAGATAGAGGCGTTGTTGATAACGCCTAACTTCATCTTGGAAAAAACGTAACCGTGGCTCTGCATCTGCTTTAGCTAAAGCAACTTCTTGCCATAGCCGCGACAATTGAGATCTTGATGGCATGCTTTTATTACATTTAGCAAACCAACGACGCAACAATGCATTACGTTTTATTTCGCTACAGCGGGACAATAAATTGATATCTAAACTCTGATGCTCATCAATCAATTGCTGCAATTCTACATCGAGTAACTCATCTAAGAGCGCTTCTTGTTCACCACACAGTGCGGCACTACGAGTGACAGCTTGAGAAAAATGTGGCCAGCGCTGAGTCAATAGAGGCATAACATGTAAACGTAAGAAATTGCGATCATAGCGATCATCTTGATTACTATCATCCTCAATCCATAATAAACCGTGCTCATGTGCATAAGCTTCGATTTGCTCACGTGTGATATTAAGTAATGGTCGTAATAAATACCCTTGTTCAAAAGGCATTTTTGCAGGCATTGAAGACAACCCAGCCGGTCCACTACCGCGTTTAAGCGCTAATAGGAAAGTTTCCGCTTGATCATCTTGATGTTGTGCCGTCACTAAAACTTGATTAGGCTGTAAATATTGGCGATAAGCTTGATAGCGCGCTTCTCTGGCACCCTGCTCAATTCCCCCTTCTTTCCCATTGACTTGTACTCTTTCACTGATAAAACTGACCTGCCAGTTATGACAAATATGTTCGCAATGCGTGAGCCAATCATCGGCTTTTGAATTCAATCCATGATGAACATAAATTGCCGTTAATTCTAAAGGAAGTTGATATTTATCACGTAAGCAAACCAACCCATGCAATAAAACGGTTGAATCAACTCCACCACTAAAACCCACTAAAATATGAGCATGAGAGCCAATTTGTCGTTTAATTTCGTTAATAAGAGGACAATTTTTCAGTTCCATAGCATTATCAGTTATCGAGGAATTCAATGGGTTATGTTAAGCCTTTCCATTGCATTTTGCACGAACACAACCTTTCGCCGCAACATAATAAAAAAGAAAGCAGAATATAGCTTTTCACTTAAGCTGATAACGATACTAAGAAAATTCTGTCCTCATCGCTGTCATGGGTTTAAATTATGCCGTAAAACCACCATCAACGAGATAAGAAGCCCCTGTGACAAACGAGGCGGCATCACTTGCTAAAAAGGCAACAACATTAGCCACCTCTTCAGGTGTACCTAACCGACCAATAGGGTGTAAAGCGGCGAGTTTTTGTTTGTCTAATTCACGCCCCTCTAATAAAGGAGTATCAATATAGCCTGGACAAACAGCATTAACACGAATACCTTGACTGGCATAATCAAGCGCTAACGTTTGTGTGAGTAATTTAATGCCCCCTTTAGAGGAGCAATAAGCAGGAAATGCATGCTGGCCGACAAAAGAGCAGATTGAACTACAGTTAACAATAGCGCCTGTGGTTTTAGTTTCTAACCAATGTTGAATAACCGCGCGGTTAATAAGAAATAGTCCATTAAGATTAACATCAAGCACTTTTTTCCATTGATCGTAATGTAATTTATCGGCAACGGTATCGGTTAAAACCCCCGCATTAGCAAATAAAAAATCCACTTTGCCATAATGTTTTACTACATGCTTAACCAGTTGTTGATTATCTTGCTCATTGGCGGCATCCATTTGTACAAATTCTGCGGAAAACCCTTTATCTTGCAAATACTTTTGTGCTTTTTCCCCACGACCTAAATGACTTCCAGTAATAACAACCGATGCCCCTAGTGATAAAAATTTCTCAGCGCTAGCTAAACCGATACCACTATTACCTCCGGTGATAATGCCTACTTTGTTGCTAAATGAAATCATAACTTTTCCTTCTTTGATTAACGATAAGCCTTATCAAATCATAGGTAGGGTTACGTATTTTTTAAGCAAAGATAAACATAAATCTTATATTTGAGATCGAGTTAACACATTGATATATAATTAAAAATGAAAGTATCACAAGCTATTACTATTAATAATAGAAATAGTTTTATAAAAGAAAAATTAGCTGGAGTGATAGTGGTGTGATAATAGCCTGATCCTATTCGCCATAAAAAAAACCCCATGCTATAGCATGGGGAGTGATCTTTTTAATGGCTAGCTAAGTACCCGCTCAATCAGCAATAGCCATATTCCATTAAGCGTTGATAACGGCGGTTAGTGAGTTCTTCTGTATCAAACTCATCTAACTGCGCTAAATCAGCTTTTAGCTGTGCTTTTAGTGATGCTGCCATTTCATCATAATGACGATGAGCACCACCTAAAGGTTCAGGGATCACCGTATCAATCAATTTTAATTCTTTTAAACGATTTGCCGTGATCCCCATAGCTTCAGCAGCTAATGGTGCTTTATCAGCACTCTTCCATAGAATAGAAGCACAACCTTCTGGCGAAATAACGGAATAGGTGCTGTACTGCAACATATTCACTTTATCACCCACACCAATCGCCAAAGCACCACCAGAGCCACCTTCGCCAATAACGGTACAAATAATTGGCACACCAAAGCGAGACATTTCTCTTAAATTACGAGCAATCGCTTCTGATTGTCCACGCTCTTCAGCGCCCACCCCCGGGTAAGCTCCCGGAGTATCAATAAAAGTGATAATAGGTAATTTAAAACGTTGTGCCATTTCCATTAAACGTAGCGCTTTGCGATAACCTTCAGGAGCTGGCATACCAAAATTACGACGAATTTTTTCTTTCGTTTCACGTCCTTTTTGATGACCAATGATCATCACCGGACGACCGTCTAAACGAGCAATACCACCGACAATCGCTTTATCATCAGCATAAGCGCGATCGCCCGCCAACTCCTGAAAATCAGTAAAAACACGATTAATATAATCAAGGGTATAAGGTCTTAATGGATGACGAGCAAGTTGTGCCACTTGCCATGCACCAAGATCAGAGAAAATTTTTCGAGTAAGTTCTAAACTTTTTTCTCTTAAGCGTGCAACTTCTTCATCAATATTAATATCAATTTTTTCATCATGTTGGCTAACTGCGGTTAGCGAATCGATTTTCGCTTCTAACTCGGCAATTGGCTGTTCAAAATCCAGAAAATTAAGACTCATAACATTCCTATTCTAGTCAAATTCTAATTCCACCTGCTCATTACCCAGCAGAGTTCGCAGATCGGTCAAAAGCATATCAGTCGGCGTTACTCGCCATGTTGCACCAAAACGCAAACGTGCACAGGCATCATGCTTTTGAAAATAAAGATGAACCGGGATCGTGCCTGAACGATGAGGTTCTAAAACGCCGCGAAGACGATTTAATAATTGCTCATTAATTTGCCTGTCTGATAACGAGATAGCAAGCCCTCGAGCATATTTTTCACGCGCTTCGTTAATATCCATTAATTCGCGGACTGTCATTTTAAGCCCACCGTTGAAATCATCAAAGCTGACCTGCCCGGTAGCAATTAAAATCCGATCTTGTTCCAATAGATGTTGGTATTTATCTAATGCATCGGAAAATAACATAATTTCCAAACGACCAGAACGATCATCTAACGTACATATACCAATTCTATTCCCTCGTTTAGTGGTAAAGACTTTCGAAGCAAGGACTAATCCTGCCACTTTTACCATCTGACCTCGGGGGGTTGGTACTAGATCTTTTAGACGGGTTCCTGCCGCATATCGTTCAATTTCTTTTAGATAACGGGTGATGGGATGTCCCGTTAAATATAAGCCGAGGGTTTCTCGCTCACCTTCTAAAACAACTTGATCTGGCCATTTAGGTACATTGGCATAAGAACGTTCCACTTGCTCTGGGGCTTCTGCCAATACACCAAACATATCGGATTGCCCAATGGCTTCCGCTTTTGCGTGTTGATCTGCCGCCTTTAAGGCATCTTCCAGCGAAGACATTAATGCTGCACGGTGAGGCCCTAATTTATCAAATGCGCCTGACATTATCAGTTTTTCCATCACTCGGCGATTCAATTTTTTGGTTTCTGTTCTCGCACAGAGATCAAAAATATCTTTAAAATGACCACCTTGTTGACGCGCTTCGACAATTGCCTCAATAGGGCCTTCTCCAACCCCTTTGATGGCCCCTATGCCATACACTATTTCGCCTTCATCATTAACATGGAAATGATAAAGCCCACTATTAATATCTGGAGGAAGGACTTTTAAACCCATTCGCCAACATTCATCCACCAGACCGACCACTTTTTCGGTATTATCCATATCGGCAGTCATGACTGCCGCCATAAACTCCGCAGGATAGTGAGCTTTTAACCAGAGCGTTTGATAAGAAACTAAGGCATAAGCCGCTGAGTGCGATTTGTTAAATCCATAACCGGCAAATTTCTCTACCAAGTCAAAGATTTTCATGGCTAATTCGCCATCAACACCATTTTTAATCGCCCCCGCTTCAAACACAGAGCGCTGTTTTGCCATCTCCTCAGGTTTTTTCTTACCCATCGCGCGTCGTAACATATCCGCGCCACCCAAGGTATAACCGGCAAGTACCTGTGCTATCTGCATCACTTGCTCTTGATACAAGATAACACCATAAGTTGGCTCTAATACAGGCTGTAAGCTCTCATGTTGCCATTTAACATCAGGGTAGGAAATCTCTTCAACACCGTGTTTTCGGTCGATAAAGTTATCCACCATCCCCGACTGTAAAGGCCCTGGGCGAAACAGTGCAACTAACGCAATCATATCTTCGAAGCAGTCTGGTCGCAGACGCTTTATCAGATCTTTCATGCCACGGGATTCCAATTGGAATACCGCGGTGGTTTCAGAGCGTTGCAACATATCGAAGCTACGCTGATCGGTTAATGAAATGGCTGATATATCAACAGGCTCAAGTGATTTTTTAGCCCGCCGAGCATTAATCATTTCTAATGCCCAGTTGATTATCGTCAGCGTTCTTAACCCTAAGAAGTCAAATTTAACAAGACCGGCATATTCAACATCATTCTTATCAAATTGTGTAACCGGGTTATTCCCTTCCGGATCGCAATAAAGTGGCGCAAAGTCGGTAATTTTGGTTGGAGAAATAACGACACCACCGGCATGCTTACCCGCATTACGGGTTACCCCTTCTAATTTACGCGCCATATCAATAAGCGATTTCACTTCTTCATCAGCTTCGTAAATTTCAGGTAACTGAGGCTCTGCGGCAAAAGCTTTTTCTAACGTCATTCCCGGATCAGGGGGAACAAGCTTGGAAATTCTATCAACGAAGCCATAAGGGTGTCCTAAAACACGCCCAACATCTCGAATAACAGCTTTGGCTGCCATAGTACCAAAGGTAATGATCTGTGATACGGCATCACGACCATACATATCCGCAACGTGATCGATAACTCTATCGCGCTTCTCCATACAGAAGTCAACGTCAAAGTCAGGCATTGATACACGTTCTGGATTAAGAAAACGTTCAAACAGTAGATCAAACTCAAGAGGATCGAGATCTGTTATCTTAAGCGAATAAGCCACCAGTGAGCCAGCACCTGAACCACGTCCTGGCCCTACAGGAACACCGTTATCTTTAGACCATTGGATAAATTCCATCACTATCAAAAAGTAACCGGGGAATCCCATCTGGTTAATAACTTTGAGTTCAATCTCAAGGCGCTCATCGTATTCAGGACGTCGCTTTTCTCTCTCTTGCGGATCAGGAAATAAAAAGGCAAGGCGCTCTTCTAAGCCCTCTTTGGACTTTTTAATTAAGAAATCTTCTGTACTCATATCCCCAGTCGGGAATTGAGGAAGAAAGTATTCACCTAAACGAATGGTCACATTACAGCGTTTGGCTATTTCAACACTGTTTTCTAATGCTTCAGGGATATCAGCAAAAAGCTCACACATCTCTTCTTCTGTGCGCATATATTGCTGAGGACTGTAGTGTTTAGGACGTTTAGGATCGGATAATGTGAAACCATCATGAATAGCCACGCGAATTTCATGAGCATCAAAATCATCACTATCCAGAAAACGGACATCATTTGTCGCAACAACAGGAAGCCCTTTTTCTGATGCTAAGGCTACAGCTTCATGTAAGTAGCTCTCTTCATCCGGACGCCCGGTACGAATAAGCTCTAAATAATAGCTATCAGGAAAGTGCGTTTGATAATATTCAAGACATTGCTCAACTAAAGCTCGATTACCGCGTAGTAGGAATTTACCAACATCTCCCATTCTACCGCCAGAAAGCAACAAGAGACCTTCTTTATATGTTGTTAACCACTCTTGTTTGATAACCGGTCCGGCAGCACCATAACCATGTTTATAAGCTTCAGAAATCAATAGTGTTAGGTTTTGATATCCCACATTATCACGGGCGAGAATGGTTAAATGCGCGTATTCATCACCTAATAGTTCCGTTTCCAGATAGACATCTGCACCAACAATAGGTTTGATACCGGCACCATGAGCCGCACCATAAAATTTCACTAACCCACATAAGTTAGTGAAATCTGTAATTGCAAAAGCAGGCATACCCAGCGAAGCCACTTTCTTCACAAGAGGCCCTGTTTTTGCCAATCCATCGATCATTGAATAATCGCTGTGTACCCTTAGATGGATAAAACGAGGATCTGCCATATCTTATTAATTACTCTGTGGATTAGACTAAATTTAAAGCACGTTTTACAGGCGCAAAACTTTTACGATGATAAGGCGTTGCCCCTAATGAAGCCAGTTTTTCCATATGGAAGGCTGTTGGATAGCCTTTATGTTTGGCAAAGCCGTAATCAGGATAAAGTTTATCTAGCTGTTCCATTTCCCTATCACGGGTAACTTTAGCTAGTATTGACGCTGCGCTAATTTCTTGAACTAAACTATCACCTTTAATCACTGCTTGAGATGCCATTGGCAAGTTAGGACAACGGTTTCCGTCGACTAAGACCATATCAGGCGTTATGGATAATCCCGCGACAGCACGCTCCATGGCTTTCATCGTTGCCCAAAGAATATTCAGTTTATCTATCTCTTCAGGCTCAGCACGTCCAATAGCCCAACATAATGCTTTTTCTTTTATTTCATCATAAAGCGCATTGCGTTTTTTCTCGGTCAATTTTTTCGAGTCCATTAATCCTTGAATAGGATTAGCTGGATCGAGGATCACCGCAGCAGTAACTACCGCCCCCACCAATGGTCCGCGACCGACTTCATCGACGCCAGCAATTAGGTTTGCTTTAGGATAGACAAATTCCATTATTGACCTGCTAATTCTAAAACTGCATTCGCTGCTTGCTCATCAGCACGACAACGGATAGCTGAGTGTAATTGTAAAAATATCTCTTTTAAGTGTTGTGCTTTTTCCGCATCCGTTAATAGGGGGAGTAATTGTTCTGCCAGTGCTTCTGGTGTGCACTCTTCTTGCAGCAACTCTTTAATTATTTCCCGTCCTGCTAATAAATTGGGTAAAGAGACATAGGGCGTTTTAACTAATTTTTTTGCTAACCAAAAGGTAAATGGTTTCATACGATAACCCACTACCATCGGGCATTTCGTTAACATGCATTCTAAGGCGGCTGTACCAGATGCTAATAAAGTCGCATCACTGGCGGTCATCGCCTCTCTTGCTTGTCCATCTAAGAGTTGGATTTCAAGTTTTGGGGCAACACTTTGATGTATTTGTTCAAATTGTGCCCGTCGCTTCGCATTTACCAAAGGGACAACAATATGTAATGCGGGGATCTGTTGCTTTAATCGCTGCGCTGTTTTTATAAAGTCCGCACTGAGCATTTCCACTTCAGAATGCCGACTTCCTGGTAGCAGAGCTAAACAGATTGCCTCTTGATCAATACCTAGGTGTTCACGAGCCACTTTTTTATCAGGGTGTAACGCAATTGCATCAGCCATTGTATGACCGATAAAGCGACAAGGAACCTGATATTTATCGTAAAACGCTTTTTCAAAAGGAAGGAAAGCTAAAACCAAATCCGTTGCTTTACCAATTTTAAAAACCCGTTTTTGACGCCAAGCCCATACTGATGGACTGACATAATGGATAGTTTTCAACCCTTTTTGTTTTAAGCGACCTTCAAGGGTGATATTAAAATCAGGAGCATCAATACCAACAAAAACATCTGGCTTAAGTTGTGTAAAGCGTTGAGTGAGATCTTTTCTGATCTTCAATAATCGTGGCAAACGTTCAAGTACTTCCACGACCCCCATCACCGCAAGCTCTTCCATTTCATACCAAGCTTCACAACCTTCTGCTTGCATCAAAGGACCTGCGACACCAACAAAACGAATATTGGGATGCATTTGTTTAAGAGCGCGGATTAATCCCGCGCCCAAGATATCACCGGACGTTTCACCAGCCACAAGGCCGATAACTAACGGACGCTGTTTTATAGATGATTGGCCTGACAAGGTCATATCCTAATTAGCGAATAATACCGCGGTTTGATTTTGCTGAGTTTTCCAGAAAATCACTGAATATTTTTACATACTGATTATTATTGTCTGCGGCTAATTGAGCAATCTCTTCTCGCGCTTCTTCAAGCGTTTTACCATTACGATAAAGTATCTTGTAAGCGTTACGAATGGCATGCAGATCTTCTTTTGCAAAACCGCGACGTTTTAATCCTTCAATATTCAAACCATAAGGGGTGGCATGGTTTCCTTGTGCAATCACAAAAGGAGGAACATCTTGTGCTACACCGGAACAGCCGCCCACCATGACATGTGAACCAATCTGACAAAATTGGTGAACCGCACTCATACCACCGATTATCACATAATCACCTAAAGTGACATGTCCACCTAAAGTACCGTTATTTGCAATAATACAGCGATCGCCAATGATACAATCATGAGCAACATGGGTGTTGATCATCAATAAGTTATCATTGCCAATTTTAGTAATATTACCGCCTTGTGTCGTACCACGATGAATAGTGACACTTTCGCGGATAAGATTGCGATCACCAATAATGACTTGGGTCGGCTCACCACGATATTTCAGATCTTGGTTTACTTCACCGATAGAGGCAAATTGGTAAATCTGATTATCACGGCCAATGCGTGTATGGCCATTAATAACCACATGAGATTTGATATCTGTACCTTCACCAATCTCAACATGGCTACCAATAACGCAAAAAGGGCCAATGCGAACATTAGCACCAATTACCGCACCCTCTTCAATAATTGAAGAAGGGTGAATTACTGCGGATTTATCAATCATAAGCTAGACCTCACGGCGGCGAGCACACATCATCTCAGCTTCGCAGGCAATTTCTCCATCAACTTTAGCGACGCCTTTAAAGCGTGCAACGCCACGGCGTTCTTTAATGAATTCAACCTCAAGAACCATTTGGTCTCCAGGTAAGACAGGACGTTTAAAGCGAGCACCGTCAATAGCAGCAAAATAGTAAAGTTCACCGGGTTCCAGTTTTCCTACGCTTTTGAATGCTAAAATACCTGTTGCCTGCGCCATTGCTTCGAGGATCAGTACACCAGGGAAAATAGGTTTGCCTGGGAAGTGACCTTGAAAGAAAGGCTCATTAAAAGATACATTTTTTACTGCTCTTAGAAATTTCCCTTCTTCAAAATCAAGGACACGGTCAACCAATAAAAATGGGTAACGGTGTGGAAGTAAATCTAAAATTTCTTCGATTTGCAGAGTATGATTATCACTCATTGCAATACTCTTCCTGTCTAATAAAACTGAATCTAATTAAGAATGACACGACCTGCTGTGACTCAAAAAGGGAGTTAACGCGCAGGTCGCAAAATAGGTAACAACAACCGTCAAAGATGCTACTTGTTACTTATCGCTATTTTCTACTTGACGTTCTAGCGACTTTAGCCTTTTTTGCATTTCATCAATTCGCAGCACCAGTGCTGCGGTTTTACGCCATGCTTTATTCGGTTGTAACGGAATGCCAGAAGAATAAACCCCAGGTTCAGTGATAGGACGCATAACCATCCCCATTCCTGTTACCGTAACTTTATCACAAATTTCCATGTGACCATTGATAACACTTGCTCCACCAATCATACAGTAACGCCCAATTTTCAGGCTCCCCGCCATGATGACACCACCTGCCACAGCAGTATTGTCACCAATAATGACGTTATGTGCGATTTGGCACTGGTTATCAATGATAACACCATTACCGATAACTGTGTTATCTAATGCGCCTCTATCGATGGTAGTACATGCACCAATTTCGACACGGTCACCAATGATCACTGAGCCTAACTGAGGAATTTTAATCCAATTGCCACGCTCATTGGCATAACCAAAACCATCAGAACCAATGACAGTACCAGATTGTACTAAACAATCTTTACCAATAATAACTTCATGATAAATAGAGACATTTGCCCACAAACGGCTATTATCGCCGATATGTGCTTTTTTACCAATAAAACATCCTGCACCAATAACTACGTTATTACCTAACTCAACACCTGACTCAATGACCGCATTGGCACCAATTGAGACGTTATTCCCTAATTTAGCATCAGCGGCAATAACAGCAGAAGGATGTATATCTTGTGCTGGCGCGGGCGTAGTATCCATAATCTGAGCCATTTGAGCATAAGCCAGATAAGGATTTTTCACCACCAGTGCAGCAACAGGACAAAAAGGAAGATCAGCCTCTGTTAATACCACCGCAGCGGCCTGACATTCACTTAATTTTTCACGATAGCGACTATCGGAAAGAAAGGTAATTTGTTCACCATTTGCTAAGCCCATTGAAGCAAGACCGGCGATAGTGATATCACCATCGCCGTGTAACTGTGCATTCAATTGCTGAGCAAGATCAGCTAATCGAATTGAAAACATCTATTATTTAACCTGTTTTTGAACCTGAGCAGTAATATCTTTACCGTCTGCGAAATAAGGAACAGTGTTTGCATCTAAAATCACATCATAACCTTCTTTTTTCGCTACAGCATCAACAGCGTCTAATACGCGTTTCATGATTTTATTACGCTCTTCTGCTTGACGACGGCTAAAGTCTTGCTCAAAAGCTTGTGCTTTTTGTGCATAAGCTTCACGTTTAGCAACCAGATCTTTTTCTGTATTAGCACGTTGTGTCGCATTCATGGTTGGTGCATCTTTTTGGTATTTCTCAACCGCAGTTTGTAATGCTTTACCTAAATTTTGCAATTCGGTATCACGTGATTTAAATTCATTTTCCAATTGTTTCTCTACCGCATCACGGTTAGGCACTTTTTGGAGAACTTGACCGATGTTCACAACACCTACTTTATCTGCAGCTTGAGCGCCTGCTGACATCGTCAATGCCATTCCTAGGGCAGCGGCACATAACAATTTTTTCACGATAGACTCCTTAAAACCCAAAATAAATTTTTTGTCAGATATGAGATGTCTTTTCTATATATTGAGAAAAGACATCAACTTTACTTACATCGCTACCACGTTCTACCAATATTAAACTGGAATTGCTCAGATTTATCGCCTTCGTAATCTTTAATTGGCTTCGCATAAGAGAAGACTAACGGACCTAAAGGTGATAACCACTGTAAAGCCACACCGGTTGAAACACGTATATTACTTGCTTTACCAAAATCAGGCATACCAGCAGTCCAATTAGAATTAGTACTGTTCCAGTTGGTATCCCATACCGTACCCGCATCAACAAACATTGAAGTTCTGACTGATGAGGAGTATTTATCATCAATAAATGGCGTTGGTGTGATTAGCTCAAAGCTGGCGACTGCCATTGCATTACCACCGACCGCATCGCTAGATAAATAAGGTTTACCTTTCATCCCTTCTCTATTTAAATAGATAGCTTTAGGACCGATATTATTGGAACGGAAACCACGTACTGTACCAGAACCACCGGCATAGAAGTTTTCATAGAAGGGTAATTCTTTACCCCCTAAACCGTCACCGTAACCTAAACGACCTTTGAATAAGGTGACCCAAGACTCTTTTTCATTTAGAGGGTAATAAGCCATACCGTCCCAAGTTACTTTATAGTACTTGTTATCAGAGCCAGGTATGGTAATACGCCCACTTAAATTACTTCTTGCCCCAGAGGTTGGGAAGAAACCACGGTTTAAGTTATTAAATGTCCATCCAAGACTGACAGTATAGTCATCTGCATTAAAGGATTCTCGACCAGAATAATCATCACTTAGATTTTTACCCATACTTTCAAGATAACGCCACATCGCTACTTGAGGTTCCATACGTGACAGGCCGTTATGCGTATAGCCTAAGCCAAGACGAGCCGAGTTATATTCATTGATAGGGAAACCTAAAGTGCCGTCTAACCCATAAGATTTATTGGTATAGCCGGATAAATCTGCATCATTAGCTCGGAAATCGTTATAGAAAATACGACCTCCTAAGCTGACACCATTTACAGTAAAGTAAGGATCAGTGACTGACAATTCAGCATACGTTGAGTAATCATTTTTACTGGCATTAATCGCAACAGCATTCCCCGTTCCTAACCAGTTATCCTGTGTTACCCCAACTTGGAAGCTGACACCACTTTCTGTACCGAAACCGACACCAAAGTTAAGTGAACCCGTATTACGCTCTTTGACACGATAAACGATATCAACTTGATCAGGTGATCCGGGAATACGCTGTGTTTCCGTTTCGACTGTTTCAAAATAACCTAAACGGTTTAAACGCTCTTTACCTTGTTCAACTAAATCGCTACCTAACCAAGCCCCTTCCATTTGACGCATTTCACGACGTAAAACAGAGTCCTTGGTTATATCATTACCCGCAAAACGGATTTGACGCACATAGAAACGATTCCCTGCATCAACGTTAACATGCAGTTTTACCGTTTTATTTTCATCATTGATTTCAGGATTTGTCATCACCCGTGGATAGGCGTATCCATAGCGACCTAATAGATTTTTAATTTCATTTTCTGTTTTGGTCACTTGAGCACCGTTATACAGTGAGCCTGGTGCGATTTGGATCAGATCTTCAATCTCTTTGGTATAGCCTGCGGTATTACCATTGATTTCGGTACTTTCAACCGTGTATTTATCACCTTCTTTCAGGTTAATAGTAATATAAATACCTTTTTTATCAGGAGTTAAGCTAACGTTTGTGGATTCAATATCAAAACGTGCATAACCACGATCTAGATAAAAACTTCTTAATGTCTCTAAGTCACCAGCGAGTTTTTGTTTCTGATATTTTTCATCAGCCGCTAAGTTCCACCAAGGCACATCATCACGTAGTTGGAAGCGGTTAACTAATTCAGCAGTACTAAATGCTTTATTACCAACAATATTGATTTGTTGAATAGTAGCTGAAACACCTTCGGCAAATACCAGTTTTAAATCAACACGGTTACGAGGAAGAGGAGTCACAACAACTTTTACTGTGGCGTTATATTTACCAACACTATAGTAGAAATCTTCAAGACCTTTCTCAATATTAGCCAACATTGTTCGGTCAAGTGTTTCACCAATACGGATATTGGAAGCATCAAGATTTTGCTTAAGCATATCTTCTTTAATTGCTTTGTTACCTGAGAAAGTAATACTCGCAATTGTTGGACGCTCTTTAACTTGAACAATAAGTACATTTCCGTCACGCAGAACCCGAACATCATCGAAGTTTCCTGTCGCAAATAATGAACGGATAGTTCGACTAATATCATCATCGCTGACCGAATCTCCAACTCGGACAGGCATGTTCAGTAATGCTGCACCAACGGCGACGCGTTGAAGACCTTCAAATTGAATGTCCTGAACTACGAATCCGTCTGAACCGTATGCAGTGGCGCTGCCCAGCAGCAGCGACGCTATAAGCAACTTTTTCATCGCCATCGTTGTTTTGTGTTTTCCTAACCGGTCCCTGCTTATTTTATTATAAGCGAGAGAAATCATTGAAAAGTGCAAGTCCCATTAACAGCATCAGTGCCATAACACCGAAACGATAACAGACATCTTGTACACGCTCAGATACCGGCCCTCCCTTTATCTTCTCGATAACCAGGAAAAGCAGGTGCCCACCATCTAAGACAGGCAGGGGAAACAAATTAATGATCCCCAGATTGACACTGATAAGTGCGATAAACATCAAATAGTAAACAAAACCTGAATCCGCAGACATTCCAGCGCCTTTAGCGATAGAAACCGGTCCACTAAGATTTGTTAACTTGACATCACCAACCACTAACTTGCCAATCATTTTGACAGTCAAACCCATTAACTGCCATGTTTTATCAGATGCTTCATATAACGCTGAAAATGGGTTGTATTGTTGCATTATCAAGTATTGCTCATCTGGCGGTAATACTTGTAGCTTCGCACCCACTTGTCCAACTTCGCTACCATCTTTCAGCGCTATTGCTGTAGGAGTAATATTTAACACCAAAGAAGCACCGTTACGTTCAACTAACAGTTCCAACGTTTTGTTGGGGCTTTGTCGAACAAAATAAGTAAATGGGTGCCAAGTATCAATTGGCTGACCATCGACTTTAACGATCCGATCCCCTGCTTGTAAACCTGCTTTTTCAGCCGCAGAGTCTGGTGTTACTTCTACAACTTTAGAGTCCAACCGTGCGCCAACAGGCATGATGCCTAGGGATACGATAGGATCTTGTCTTTCAGGATCAAAATTCCACTGTTGCAAATTCAGTATATTCTCACTCTCAGAAAGAGAGTTAGGCTGAGTTACAACGAAAGTCACCTCTTTTGCACCAATTTTACTCACTAATGCTAAACGAACAGCATTCTGATCAGGCGTTTCGATACCTGCAACGGATTTTAGTTCCATTCCCGGCGTTAATTTTGCTTGTTCTGCGATAGAATCAGGGCGAATATCTGCAATTATTGGCTTTAATGCCGGCACCCCTATCATAAAAACAAGCCAATAAGCCACAATGGCTAATAAGAAATTTGCAATAGGTCCGGCGGCAACAATAGCGGCTCTTTGCCCGACGGTTTTATTGTTAAAAGCGAGATGACGACGCTCTGGTGCAACTTCGGCGACACGCTCATCCAACATTTTTACATAACCACCTAAAGGTATCCATGCAACGACAAATTCGGTGCCATGTTTATCTGTTTTACGCCAAATCGCTTTACCAAAACCAATAGAAAAACGCTCAACATAAACGCCACAGCGTCTTGCTACCCAAAAATGTCCAAATTCATGTACCGTAATAAGAATACCTAAAACGATAATAAACGCGGCTAGATTCCACAGGATACCCATTGCTTACCTTTACATTTGAAAGCCAGAAGAAACTAAAAACACCAATCCAGCGAAAACAGGGATCGCCGCGGTCAAACTATCAATACGATCTAGCACACCACCATGCCCAGGGATAAGCTGACTACTGTCTTTGATGCCGGAAACACGTTTAAACATACTCTCAGCCAGATCGCCGAATACGGAAACAATCACCACGATGCCCGAAATCAGTAATAGATGGTTAGGCACTTCAGTAATTGGTGCGAAACGCGTAAATAGCCATGAAACAACACCTGCAGTGATTAACCCGCCCACCAGACCTTCCAAGGTTTTACCCGGTGATACTTTCGGTGCCATTTTATGTTTACCCATTAAACGGCCAAATGCATAAGCCCCTGAGTCCGCAGCCCAAACCAATAACATGACATACAGTAACCACCAGGCCCCTGTATATGAGTTTGTACTATATCCCAACATACGTAGCGCCATCATGCCACAATAAAAAGGAACAATCGTCAATATACCGAACAATAACTTAAGAAGAACAGAATTTTTCCACATATTGGCTGAATTCGGATAACTGACAACTAATAAAATCGCCGCTACCCACCAAAAGAGCCCAGCCCATAAGCTATTCTTAATCATTGCTGTATCAAGCAGGTGATCAAAATCCGGTAACGAGGCTTGCATAAGAACTAAGAGTGCAGCAAATCCAACACCAGTAGCAATACGTTTACCTTGAGAATGCCAGCCGATAAATTGAGCCCATTCCCAACCCGCTAAGCCTGAAATGGCAATAATAACTAATCCAAATCCTGCGGGAGGAAGAAGAAATAAAGCAGCAATAACAATAGGGATTAGTATTAATGCAGTAATGACACGATACTTAAGCAAATTATCCTCCCAGATTTACAGTATCTGTTTCCGATGTAGTACCACCGAAACGTCTTTCCCGTTTAGCAAAAGCATCAAGTGCATTCTGAAAAACTTGTTCATCAAAATCAGGCCATAAAACCTGTGTAAAATATAACTCAGCATAAGCAATTTGCCAGATAAGGAAATTACTTATACGATGTTCTCCACCTGTGCGGATCACAAGATCTACAGGTGATTGATCGTGTAAACACAAGTGTGAGGATATCGCATTTTCATTAATATCTTCGACAGCTAACTCCCCTTTTGCGAGGGAACTCGCTAATTGTTGTACACTTTGTGTAATATCCCATCGTCCACCGTAATTGGCAGCAATATTTAAATTGAGTCCGGTATTATTTGCAGTCAGTGCAACAGAGTTTTTTATTCTATCTTGTAAACGACGACTAAAGCGGCTGATATCACCGATAATTGTTAATCTGACATTGTGTTTGTGTAGGCTTTTCACTTCATTATCTAATGCAAAAACAAACAACTCCATCAAAGAACTCACCTCTTGTTCAGGGCGATTCCAGTTTTCGCTGCTAAATGCATATAACGTTAGTGATTCAATTTTATGTTTGACGGAAAAGCTAACCGCATCTCGAACTGCTTTAATTCCCGCGCGATGGCCCGTAACTCGGAGTTTCCCTTGTTTTTTTGCCCAACGTCCGTTGCCATCCATAATGATGGCAACATGCTTTGGTTTTGATGCGGATGAATCGTCACTGGATAAGTTCACTCAATTTAACCCTTTGCTAATCTGATACTGATACAGACAGTCCTCTTCGGATAACCTACGCACAAAAAAACCGTGTGACTCCACGGCCTTTGGCAAAGCCTCAAAGTTGCTAAAGCGGTTGCTTTAGTAATGAACTGTTAATTTTCATTATTGTCTTTAGTGATTTGGCAACTATACCATTAGCCAGAAAGACGAACAAACACACTCTGGTAAATATCATCATCATTATACAATTTGTGCGATAATCTGCTGTGTTTGTAACCTTGCTAATTTATCAATTTCTAAAACATCGTCGATACTTTGAGGCTCAGAGAGGTCAAAATGTTCAACCACTTTGCGATTAATTTTAGCAATATCAGTGAATTTTACTTTTTCGTTTAAAAAAGCATCAACAACAACCTCATTAGCGGCATTTAATACCGTTGTTGAAGCTTGTCCCCGTTGCGAGGCTTCGATGGCAAGTGCTAAACAAGGATAGCGCTGATAGTCTGGACGGATAAATTCTAGGGCTTGTATCTCAAAAAAATCTAATGCTTTCGCACCCGATTGGGTGCGATGAGGGTATGCCATGGAATAAGCGATAGGCGTTCTCATATCTGGCTCACCAATTTGTGCGATAATGCTACCATCACGATAGCGAACCATTGAATGGATCACCGATTGGGGATGAATAATGACTTCCATCTCTGCTTCCGAGGCATTAAAGAAATAACGAGCTTCGATATATTCCAAGCCTTTATTCATCATAGTGGCTGAATCAACCGAAATTTTACGCCCCATTGACCAGTTTGGATGTGCGCAAGCTTGGTCTGGAGTCATTGCATCTAGCTCATCTAAAGGCGTATAGCGAAACGGCCCACCGGAGCCTGTGAGTAAAATACTGGTGATGCCATGGGCTTCTAAAGATGCATGACCTAAATTGTCTTGAATACCTGTAGGTAAACTTTGGTAGATAGCATTATGTTCACTATCAATAGGTAAAACCTTCGCACCATATTTAGCCACCGCATCAAAGAATAAACGACCACTCGTGATCAGAGATTCTTTATTGGCTAATAAAATTCTTTTCCCTTTTTCTATCGCAGCCAGTGTAGGCTTAAGCCCCGCCACCCCTGTAATAGCAGACATCACTTGATCGGCTTCATCCAATGCAGCAATTTCATTAACAGCATTAGAGCCTGATAATATTTCCGTTTTACACGATGTATTGGCTAATAATTGTTTCAGCTCACCGGCACTTTTTTCATCTGACATCACCGCATATTTAGGCTGGAAAGCGCGACATTGCTGCGCCATTTTAGTTGCATTTTTTCCAGCCACTAAAGCAAGCACCTGAAACTCATCAGGGTTATTTTCAATGACGGATAACGTACTTGTTCCGATAGACCCTGTTGAGCCTAATATAGTTATTTGTTTCATTATTAATCAATCAGTATATCAATAACATTTTCATTAAAAGGAATTATATCAGCATGACGAGATAAATGAGGGGAAAGATGATAACTTTAATAAATAATGTGATAAAAAGAAGATATTAGGCATTTATTTTCCAGTAAATGCTCAAAAATAATGCCACATTTCAGTGGCATTATCAGAAAAAGAATAAAAATTAGAATTCCATTAACTCAGCTTCTTTCAGCGTTAATGCTTCATCAATTTTTTTAATGAACATATCAGTTAATTTCTGAATTTCATCTTGTGAACGGCGTTCATCATCTTCACTAATTTCTTTATCTTTCAGTAATGCTTTGATTTTATCATTAGCATCACGACGGATATTACGAATAGAGACACGACCTTGTTCTGCATCTCCACGCACAACTTTGATTAAGTCTTTACGACGTTCTTCAGTTAACGGAGGCAGTGGAACACGGATGATCGCGCCTGCAGATGAAGGATTTAAGCCTAAATCTGATGCCATAATCGCTTTTTCAACAGCAGGTGCTAAAGTACGATCGAACACTGTAATTGCCAATGTGCGGCCATCTTCTGCCACAACGTTAGCAACTTGATTTAATGGAGTTGGTGCGCCGTAGTATTCTACAACAATACCATCTAATAGGTTTGGAGACGCACGGCCAGTACGAACTTTATTAATTTGGCTTTTTAGTGCTTCAACGCTTTTGTCCATGCGTTCTTGAGCATCTTTTTTGATTTCATTAATCACGTTATAAACCCTTGGGAACTGGTTATCTTCCAGACGATATCAAATTATGATATCGACATAAATGAATTGGCGTACTTTAAGATGTTAACGCCAAATTATACCATTGTCTCTGTGTATTAAGCGTGAGAAATCAAAGTTCCTTCACTTTCACCCATTACAACCCGACGTAATGCACCCGGTTTATTCATATTGAATACGCGGATAGGTAAATTATGATCTCGGGCTAATGTGAATGCAGCAAGATCCATGACTTTCAATTCACGTTCTAATACATCCTGATAAGTCAGCTTTTCATATAATACCGCATCAGGATCTTTGGTTGGATCGGCTGAAAATACACCGTCAACTTTTGTCGCTTTCAATACAACGTCAGCTTCAATTTCAATACCACGTAAACACGCAGCTGAGTCAGTCGTAAAGAATGGGTTGCCTGTACCTGCCGAGAAGATAACAACTCGGCCATGGCGTAATAAGCTAATAGCCTCAGCCCAACTGTAGTTATCACAAACACCATTAAGTGGAAATGCTGACATTAATCGTGCATTGACATAAGCACGATGCAATGCATCACGCATTGCTAAGCCATTCATTACTGTGGCGAGCATTCCCATGTGGTCACCCACAACACGGTTCATACCTGCAGCTGCTAGACCAGCGCCACGGAACAAGTTACCACCGCCAATTACGACACCGACTTGTATGCCCAATTCAACGAGTTCTTTAATTTCCTGAGCCATGCGATCAAGTACGCTCGCATCGATACCAAAACCTTCTGCGCCTTGCAGGGCTTCGCCACTCAGCTTTAATAAAATTCGCTGATATACGGGTTTTGCATTGGTTGCCATGGTGTTCTGTCCTAAGCAGATTAGTTAATTGGAGGTTTTAGATAGCCTTACTCTTTTCAAAGAAAAGCAAACTGTCAGTGGAGATTGTAACAAAACAGAACCGCCTTAAGGCGGTTCTATTAACGCAAAGCGTTATTATTTGCTCATTGCCGCAACTTCTGCTGCGAAATCAGCTTCAACTTTCTCAATACCTTCACCAACTTCGAAACGAACGAAGTTAATGATTTCAGCATTGTTTTCTTTCAGCAGATCGCCAACAGTTTTGCTTGGATCCATAACGAAATGCTGACCAGTCAGAGAGATCTCACCGGTGAATTTGTTCATACGACCAGTAACCATTTTTTCTGCGATTTCGCGTGGTTTACCTGATTGCATTGCGATGTCCATCTGGATTTGGTGCTCATGCTCAACAACATCAGCAGGCACATCTTCAGGGCGAACATATTCTGGTTTGCTTGCAGCAACGTGCATAGCAATGTGTTTGATCAGTTCTTCGTTAGCGCCTTTAGCTGCAACTAAAACACCGATGCGAGCACCGTGCAGGTAAGTACCTAACTCTTCGCCTTCTAAGATAGCAACGCGGCGAATGTTGATGTTTTCACCAATTTTTGCAACTAATGCAGTACGAGCGTCTTCGAATTTCGCTTTCAGTGCTTCGATATCGTCAGTTTTGTCTGCTAATACTGCAGCCATAACATCTTTACCAAATGCGATGAAGCCAGCATCTTTAGCAACGAAGTCTGTTTCACAGTTCAGTTCAACCAACGCACCGAATTTACCATCAGCAGCAACTTCTGCAAGGATGATACCTTCAGCAGCAACGCGACCTGCTTTTTTAGCCGCTTTTGCTTGACCTGATTTACGCATGTTGTCGATAGCTAATTCGATATCACCGTTAGCTTCAACCAGCGCTTTTTTACATTCCATCATGCCTGCGCCAGTACGTTCACGCAGTTCTTTTACCAATGCAGCGGTAATTCCAGACATTTGTTTCTTCCTCGACTTTTCTATGGGCGAGCCATAGATGTTCTCATAGCAGATGTGTAAAGGGGGCCTATTGAGGCCCCCTAACCAATATATAGCAATACCTGGTTAAATAAGGGCTCTTACGAGCATGCCTTATTATTCAGCTTCGACTAAGCCTTCTTCAGCCTGAACAGCCAGATCTTGAGAACGACCTTCACGAACAGCTGTTGCTGCAGCGGTCAGATATAATTTAACCGCACGGATTGCATCATCATTACCAGGGATAATGTAGTCGATACCATCTGGATCAGAGTTAGTATCAACGATAGCAAATACTGGGATACCCAGGTTGTTTGCTTCTTTGATAGCAATGTGTTCGTGCTCAGCATCGATAACAAACAGAGCGTCAGGTAAACCGCCCATGTCTTTGATACCACCCAGGCTGTTTTCTAACTTACCAAGTTCACGAGAACGCATTAACGCTTCTTTCTTGGTCAGTTTGTCAAAAGTACCGTCCTGAGATTGAGATTCTAAATCTTTAAGACGTTTGATTGACTGACGAACAGTTTTCCAGTTAGTCAGCATACCGCCTAACCAGCGGTGGTTTACATAAAACTGGTCACAGCTTTCTGCTGCTTCTTTAACAGCTTCAACGGCAGAGCGCTTAGTACCAACAAACAGGATTTTGCCTTTACGAGAAGCAATTTTGTTCAGTTCAACCAGAGCTTCATTGAACATTGGAACAGTTTTTTCCAAGTTAATGATATGAACTTTGTTACGCGCACCAAAGATGAATGGTTTCATTTTTGGATTCCAGTAACGAGTTTGGTGACCGAAGTGAACACCGGCTTGCAGCATATCGCGCATTGAAACAGTTGCCATTTTAGACCTCTATAAGTTTAAATTTGGGGTTATTTCCTCCACAAATCCCATACGACCGACTCATCAGCTGTAAAGATTAAACCTTTACATAAGAGCACCCCGGCGTATGTGTCGATTTGTGTGTGTCATTAACACAATTGAATGTTTTCAGATTTACTGCTATTTCTTAAACCTCACATGGTGAAGCCATAGCCAATAGAAGCCATAGCCAATAACAGAACTCCGGCGCGCTTTATACCATAAATAACCTCAAGAAACCACTATTAGTTACGGTTTCACTGCCAATATATCAGTTAACAACAGCGAATAAAAAAGCGCAATATGTAAAGACAACAAACAATATAAGGCGTAATGTGCCTGATTATTGGCGATATCAAACAGATTACTCCTATCCTCTTTGATTGGCACACCCACTTTCTGCTGATATCATAAATGGTAATTAGAATTATTTCTCACCATCATAATTCATAGACCTGCAATACCATGCAATAATGATTGTATTGTGGCTTTTAAATCTATTAATGAAGAACTCAAATGGCTATTGTAATCAAGACTGAAGAAGATATTCAAAAAATGCGCGTCGCGGGTCGTCTTGCGGCTGAAGTCCTTGAAGTTGTCGCACCCTTTGTAAAACCCGGCGTAAGTACAGCGGAATTAGATCGTATTTGTCATCAACATATTGTTGATGTTCAGCAAGCTATCCCTGCTTGCTTAAACTATCATGGCTTCCCTAAATCAGTGTGTATTTCTGTTAATGATGTTATTTGCCATGGTATTCCTAGTGAAGACAAAATTTTAAAAGACGGCGATATTGTTAATATTGATGTTACTGTCATTAAAGAGGGTTTTCATGGCGATACGTCAAAAATGTTTATCGTCGGTAAACCGACTATTCAAGGTGAGCGTCTGTGTCGGATCACCCAAGAAAGTCTCTACCTTGCAATAAAAATGGTAAAACCAGGTATTCGCTTACGTGAATTAGGTAAGGCCATTCAAAAATTCGTTGAAGGGCATGATTTTTCTGTGGTACGCGAATATTGTGGACATGGTATTGGCGAAGGTTTCCACGAAGAGCCTCAAGTATTACACTATGATGCTGATGACGGTGGTGTTGTGTTACAAAAAGGCATGGCATTTACTATCGAGCCGATGGTCAATACTGGAGATTACCGTATTCGTACCATGAAAGATGGTTGGACAGTAAAAACCAAAGATCGCGGTTGGTCTGCTCAATATGAGCATACTTTAGTGGTTACCGACAATGGTTGTGAAATCATGACACTGCGTAAAGAAGAAGAGCCATTTATTTCTGCCGTATTAGTTAACGAATAAATCGCACTCTTCTAAAATGTAAAAACGACATATTTTTTCGAGGTATGTCGTTTTTTTTATTTTCAACTTTGGTAAGAAAATAGAAATGCTAGTCAGGTTACCGTTTTAACATTACTCTTAATATAATCAGCATATATGAGTGAGATGATTAACTATGATAACCTCCAATACCTTTCAAACAGCACCACCGTCCCCTTCGTTGCTGACTGAAAATACGCTAGATAGTACTTTACTAAAACACTCTATTGAACAATTTCAGTCATGGTTAACAGATGCTTTTCATCATGATGCTGATGTTGCTTTGTTACTACAAGCTCGTAGTCACTTTATCGACCAACTACTCACACAATTATGGCGTTATACTGAATTAGCGGATCACCCTGATCTCTGTATCATTGCAGTGGGGGGGTATGGTCGCCAAGAATTACACCCTCTTTCTGACATTGACTTGCTATTTTTAAGTCAACAGCCTCTTCCTCCCCAAATTGCCGAAAAAGTGAGTCAATTAATTACCTTGCTTTGGGATATCCGTTTAGAGATAGGTGTCAGTGTGAGAACGATGGAAGAGTGCCTTTTAGAAGGACTGTCTGATTTAACTATTGCCACCAATTTACTAGAAGCGCGTCTTGTTTGTGGTAATAACGCACTCTATCAACAATTAATTAAACACATTTTTAGCCAAGGTTTTTGGCCATCGCCTGATTTCTTTGCAGCTAAAATTGAAGAGCAAGAACAACGTCATCAACGCTTTCATAGCACCAGTTATAATCTAGAGCCTGATATTAAAAGTAGTCCTGGGGGACTTCGTGATATTCACACCCTTATATGGGTCGCTCACCGTCATTTTGGCGCAACATCAATATCTGAAATGGTCAACTTTGGCTTTTTAACCCCTGCCGAAGGACAAGAATTACTCGAGTGCCAATATACCTTATGGAAGATCCGTTTTGCGCTACATTTAGTCCTCAATCGTTATGACAATAGGTTACTGTTTGATCGCCAATTAAGCGTTGCCCAACTTTTAAATTATCAAGGTGAAGGCAACCAACCTGTCGAAAAAATGATGAAGGATTACTATCGCGTTACTCGCCGTGTGAGTGAGCTAAACGATATGCTACTGCAACTCTTTGATGAAGCAATCCTCGCATTACAACCCAATGTTAAACCTCGCCCTCTTGACAAAGAATTTCAATTAAGAGGTACATTAATTGATGTTATAGACGATGAATGTTTTCTTAATGATCCTATTGCCATTATGCGGTTATTTTTACGTATGGCAGAGCATGCAGAGATAACCGGAATTTATTCGACCACACTACGCCATTTGCGTTATGCCCGTCGTCATTTAGTACAACCTTTATGTGAGTACCCACTAGCTAGACAAGTATTTATGCAAATCTTACGTCATCCTAGGGCGGTTTCGGGGGCATTTGTCCCAATGCATAAACATAGTGTATTAAGTGCTTATTTCCCACAATGGAACAATATTGTCGGGCAAATGCAGTTTGATCTATTCCATGCTTATACAGTTGATGAGCATACTATCCGTGTATTACAAAAACTTGAAAGTTTCGCTGATGATGCAAATCGAAACCGACATCCTCTTTGTGTCGATATCTACCCGAAACTACCTCAAATTGAGTTATTAAGACTTGCTGCTCTATTTCACGATATTGCTAAAGGGCGACATGGTGATCACTCTTTATTAGGTGCACAGGATGTTATTAGCTTTGCTCAACAACATGGACTAAATCAACGAGAAATCGCTTTAGTTGAATGGCTTGTAAGTCATCACTTACTTATGTCTGTAACGGCACAAAGACGTGATATTCAAGATCCCGATGTTATCTTCCAATTTGCCTCTGAAGTCAAAAATGAGAGCCGTTTACGCTATTTACTCTGTCTCACTGTTGCTGATATTTGTGCAACAAACAGTAGCTTATGGAATAGTTGGAAACAAAGCTTACTGCGTGAACTATTTCTCGCTACGGCCAATCAATTACGCCAAGGGATGCACTCTATTCCAGATTTACGGGAACGTATCCGCGATCACCGTCAGCAAGCACTAACTATTTTACAACAGCAACAGGTCGATGAAGAAAAACTGCAAGCGATTTGGGCTCGTTGTCATGCGGACTATTTTTTACGTCATACTCCAGAGCAAATTGCTTGGCATGCTCAGGCTCTTATTGAGCACAATAGTGCTGAGCCTATGGTATTGATTAGCCAACAAACCGAGCATGGTGGTACAGAGGTTTTTATTTGGTGTGCTGACCGGCCTTCTCTATTTGCTTCTGTTGCGGGTGAGCTAGATAGACGTAATTTAAATATTCACAACGCACAAATTTTTACTAATCGCGACAATATGGCGATGGATACCTTTATCGTTTTAGAGCCTAATGGTAAACCACTGGCGATTGATCGCTATCATGCTATACGCCAAGCGCTTATTCGCGTTGTATCAGCCCCTTATAACGCCAATGCCAAAACCCGTGCTTTACCAGCTAAATTACGCCATTTTGAGGTACCCACTAAAATTAACTTTATCGCCTCTAACCATAATAAACGTACTTATATGGAGTTATTTGCACGCGATCGCCCAGGCTTATTAGCTATTATAGGTAAGGTTTTTGCCGATCTTTCTCTTTCGTTACATGGCGCAAGGATCACCACTATTGGTGAGCGTGTTGAGGATTTTTTTGTATTAACAGATAACGAAAATAATGCGTTAAACCAAAAAATGAAGGATGAAGTCGTAGAAAGGTTGACAAAAGCCCTCGTTTCAAAGGATAAAATATAGAAACCCACGACAATACATATAGGAAATACTATAGATGCAAGCATTACAATCTATTATTGATAACGCCTTTGAACAACGCGCTGAAATCACACCAGATAATGTTGAACCACAGGTACGCGATGCGATTAATAACGTTATCGCTCAACTAGACAGTGGAAAATTGCGAGTTGCTGAGAAAATTAATGGTCAGTGGGTTACTCATCAATGGCTAAAAAAAGCGGTTCTACTCTCTTTTCGTATCAGTCACAATCAAGTGATCGACGGTAGCGAAAGCCGTTATTTTGATAAAGTGCCAATGAAATTTGCAAATTACGATCAAGCTCGTTTTGAAAAAGAGGGATTTCGTGTTGTGCCACCTGCTGCCGTCAGACAAGGGGCCTATATTGCTCGTAATACGGTTCTAATGCCTTCTTATGTCAATATTGGTGCTTATGTTGATGAAGGAAGTATGGTGGATACATGGGCAACCGTTGGTTCATGTGCGCAAATTGGTAAAAATGTCCATTTATCCGGTGGCGTTGGGATCGGTGGCGTATTAGAACCTTTACAAGCTAACCCAACCATTATTGAAGATAACTGCTTTATTGGAGCACGTTCTGAAATTGTTGAAGGTGTGATTGTTGAAGAAGGCTCTGTCATTTCAATGGGTGTTTATATTGGACAAAGTACCAAAATTTATGACAGAGAAACTGGCGAAATCCATTACGGTCGTGTTCCTGCTGGTTCAGTGGTGGTTTCTGGTAATTTACCGTCAAAAGATGGTCGTTACAGTTTGTACTGTGCTGTGATTGTAAAAAAAGTCGATGCTAAAACACGTGGGAAAGTGGGTATTAATGAATTGTTAAGAACTATCGACTAATATAATAACAGCGGATAGAATGAATTCTGTTCGCTGTATCTCATTCATCTTTCTATCTGGTGCCAATATATGTACGATAATTTAAAAAATTTAGGGATCCAACATCCTGAAGATATTGATCGCTATACCCTACGTCAAGAAGCTAACAACGATATTTTAAAAATTTATTTTCGCAAAGATAAAGGTGAATTCTTTGCAAAAAGTGTAAAATTTAAATATCCACGCCAACGTAAAACAATTTCTGATACTCAATCAGGACAAGGTTTTAAAGAAGTCAATGAAATCAACACTAACTTACGTTATGTGATTGAAGAATTAGATCAAATTTGCCAGCAAGATCAAGTGGAAGTGGATTTGAAACATAAAATCCTCGATGATTTACGTCACCTTGAGCACGTTGTTGCCAATAAAATTGCTGAAATTGAAGCCGATTTAGAAAAATTGACTCGTCGTTAATTAATTGTCTCAATTTTATAAGAAACACCGCTTATAACTATTCACAACTTAATAGTAAGCGGTGCTCTTTAATAAAATAGCCATGATCCATCAATTTATTGCTCATGTAACCGATTAATTTAATTCAATAATGTAGCCCAGTTTTCCAGCCAATTTATAGCAAATACTTCTGGCTCGGCAATATCCATACTGTCTATTTTTAATATTTCACCAATACGCTTTGCTTGATGCTCTTGTAATAACGCTTCAAATTGCATACCTGCACCACAAAAATTATCGTAACTGCTATCACCTAACGCAATTAGGCCATAATGTAAATTAGGTTGATAACCAACATTATCTCGTAGCTCATAAAATAAAGGTGCTATTGTATCGGGTAAATCGTCTTGGCCGGTTGTAGAGCTTATCACCAGTACTGTTGAATATTTTTGCCAATCGGCAAGTGTACCTTCTTCATAGATATTAGCTTGATGTTTATGCTCAAGCAAAATGCGCTGCGCTTCTTCAGCAACCGCCAATGCATTGCCATAAACAGTACCAACAAAAATGCCGATTTTAGCCATAATGTCCCCTATTTCATTTATCTATAATCATAGTAAATCACATACTATATTATTGATATATAATTTATGCTCTATATTTCTTCTCTCTTTCTCTCTACAATAAATGATCTATCTACAATAAATGATTTATAAATTTTATTCCATTCTGTGCGCTCTTTAGAGAATCGCCAAAAAATATCGTTTCTAGGCATTGATTCATTTATTATTTTTGCTACTAATTTGCAAGCCCAATCAGGTACATAATTATTTTTAAAATCTTTAGATTCAAGCAAAAAGAATAAATCCCTATCCAATATTTCTAATTTTTTAACAGCATTATCATTTATCTCTTTTTTTCTTAGGTATTTGTTTTTAAATAATAATTTATACAGTTTAAGGAAAAAACCTTTATTTTCCTTTAATGATTTATTATAAGAAGATAATTGAGAAAACATATCTTTTATATTATTAAAAAAAACCTTTTTAAAATTAACATTAATCTCGTTAACTGTAGTAAAATTAGATTCATCTGCTTCTTTATAAAAACAATATAACTGATTAGATTTAAAATCCTCCATCTTTTTTATAATTTCATTAAGTTCTTCAATTGTTATTTTTATGTCACTTAATTCTATCTCAATATCTTTTTTAGATAAAAACTGACTATCTTTGTTAAAGACATTACATTTTTTTACCAAAGTTTCAATAGACATTTTGAATTGGTCAATGAGGTCGAAATTACAAGTACCATTATCAGTTTTAGAACTAATTAAATTAGATAGATTATCTATATACTCTACAGTTTTTAATAACCCTTGGCTAGAAGTAGCTAACAACTCATTCATTTTCTGTTTATCTTTATCAAGTTGTTCCATCAGGGCTGCTTTTTTTGATTTTTTGTTTTTTTTTGAGAGGTCTGTTTTTTCTGTTTTTTCAAAATTATTTTTATTATGAGAATCATCTTTTGTTATATCAGTATTCTCTGGTTCCTTAAAAATTTTATTCGAAATGGTAGTTATACGTTGATATTTAAGAGAATTGTTATTATATAATGTAAATTCTGGGTTACGCCTAATTTTATTTACTATTTTTTCTATGTCATCAGAAATCTTTTTTTCTTCTTTAGAGATAAAACTATTAATTATTATATTTTTATTACTAAATATTTTATTAAAAAGTGTACTAGAATTATCTTTATTCTTTAACAAAGAGGAAAATAATACATTTATATCATTAGCATCTTTTATTTCTGATACAATTACCTTATTATCAAGTATTATTATTTTATCAGTTAATCTTTCTTTTTCAAGAATATCTTTTAATTTCTTCAGCCTATCTTTTTTTTTATTTTTTTCAAGTATGTATTTTTCCAGAGCACATTTCAACTCTAATGTAAATTTAAAGAATAAAACTTCTTTATCTTTATTAGCAATCATAAAGTCTCTATTACTATTTCTTATAAGTAAAGATAAATCTTTTCTTCCTAAAGAAATATCACCTTCTCCCAAAGAGATGTTTTTTTTATTCCCTATAGAGAGCACAAAAGTTTTATATTCACCATCTTTTTCAAATAATTTCATTGTCATTTAATCTCTTAAACTCTGTTTATGCTCTAAAATAATTACATAATTAACACCTATATTATTTCAATAAAAAAACACTCTTAGCTGATGCATAAGAGTGTTTTCTAATTTAGTCAAAAATAATTTATTTTTCAGTTGTACCTATAGACCTAATATATTCATCCATTTCAGTTTTTAAATTATCAGACTTAGGGCCAAAAATTGCTTGAATACCGGATCCAACCACCACAACACCAGCCGCTCCCAGTCTTTTCAGCTCATCACGATCGACCTTATCAATCTCTTTTACACCAATACGCAAGCGTGTAATACAAGCATCTAAGCTACTGATATTATCTTTACCACCGAAAGCAGCGACTAAAGATTGTCCCATCGCACTTTTATCCGCTTGTTTCGCGTTTTTATCTTCTACTTCTCGCCCTGGGGTTTTCAGGTTGAGTTTCACGATTAAAAAACGGAAAATAGAGTAATAAGTTATCGCATAAAGTATGCCAATAATTGGGAATAGATACAGTTTACTGCTATTGCCACTCAATACGATAAAGTCGATTAAGCCATGAGAAAAACTTGTACCGTCACGCATACCTAACAAGATACAAATAACAAATGCTAAACCGGCAAGAATGGCATGAATAACATAAAGAATAGGTGCTACGAACATAAATGAGAATTCAATTGGCTCTGTGATCCCTGTTAAAAAGGCAGTCAATGCCGCAGAAATCATGATCCCGCCAACTTTTACACGGTTTTCAGGACGTGCTGTATGCCAAATAGCAATGGCCGCCGCGGGTAGACCAAACATTTTAAATAGGAAGCCACCTGATAACATCCCCGCAGTTGGATCACCTGCCATATAACGTGGAATATCACCGTGGAACACTTGTCCTGCGCTATTTACATACTCACCCACTTGCATTTGGAATGGTACATTCCAGATATGATGCAGACCAAATGGCACTAACGCACGCTCAACAACACCATAAATACCAAATGCAACGGCTGGATTTTGATACGCTGCCCACTCAGAAAAACGTTGAATAGCAGTACCAATAGGAGGCCAAATAAAGGATAAAAGAATACCGACAAAAATCGCAATCAGACCAGAAATAATAGGTACAAAACGTTTACCTGCAAAGAAGCCTAAATACTCAGGAAGTTTAATACGATAAAAGCGGTTAAACATTGATGCGGCAATAATACCGGCAATGATCCCACCTAGTACCCCCGTATCAGTTAAACGTTGTATTTCAACACTATCAGGAGATAATCCTAAGACCCAAGGTGCCACCACCAGCATGGTTTTTGACATGATGCCATAGGCAACGACGGACGCAAGAGCTGAGACACCATCATTATTGGTAAAACCTAACGCCACACCAATAGCAAAAATCAGTGGCATATTAGAGAAAACCGAACCACCCGCTTCTGCCATCACTTGAGAAACAGAGACAGGGATCCATGATAGTCCCGCAGATCCAACCCCTAGTAAGATACCGGCAATAGGTAGCACAGATACCGGTAACATTAAGGATTTTCCAATTTTTTGTAAAACAACAAATAGGTTTTTAAACATCAAGCAGACTCCCGAATATGGGTTGTATGTGTTATAAGTTTTTTATTTGTTTAAAGCTAAGGTAGGTTTATTCAATTAACTTATCTAATAATAAGCTCTATTTATTTTACATCATAAAATAAATCTATTATTGAATATATGATAGCTGTCACGTTTCAGTTCATATCTTTTATCAATAAAAGTAACTTTTTATATTACAACCAGTTATTGAGCAATAAATATTGCGCAAACTATCAAAACTTAAGTAAATAAGTCTTGATAGTCACGAGATGTAAGCAATATTTAAATATCAAGAAAGTACAAAATGGTGAGCTAAATCCTCACCGAATTGCTCTAATTCGGGCTTTAGACCACGCCAGCCAAACTGATTAATCAGATGTTGCCATGGCAGATCCCACTTCGCTGTTAAGTTAAGAGGTAGTTGAGTGATCGGATGAATTAAGTTTAGCTGACTTGCGTGTAACATCAAACGATGTGATTGAAAATGATTTACGACCCCACGATTTTGTCGTAAATCACCATGGGCTGTATCCCCAATAATAGGATGACGAATATGAGACATATGACGGCGCAATTGATGCTTACGCCCCGTTTCAGGACGTAATTCCAATAAGCTAAAACGCGATGTTGGATAGCGCCCTATCGCCACTTCTTTTTCCACTTTTGCAAGTGGCACACAATGCGTAATACAGTGTTGAATTTTAGGAGGTTGAGAGGCAAATTTGTCAGCGATTTTGTCATGCTCTTCAACAAGTGGGCTATCAATTATCATTGGCTCTTCAACATAGCCACGCACAACCGCATGATACACTTTCTCCATTTGATGTTGTTCAAAACAGACTGAAAGTGTTCTTGCAACCTCGGAAGAGAGCGCCATTAATAGCACTCCGGATGTGGGTCTATCTAAACGATGAACAGGAAAAACATGCTGACCAATTTGATCTCTTAATGTTTGCATCACAAACACGGTTTCATGCCTATCAAGCCAACTGCGGTGAACAAGCCAGCCCGCCGGTTTATTCACCGCCACAAGATATTCATCTTGATAAATAATATCTAGCATCATTGACCTTATTGCTTAAATAACGCATCAAGTTCACGAAGGTGATTGAGTAAATCAACATAATCACGCGTCTCATCGTCCTTAAATGCTTCTTCATAATAAGGTGCGATAGCAAAAGCCGTCGGCAATGCCATACCACTGTCAATAAGAGAAGATAAACGAGGGATCAGAACCCATTGCAACCATTCATGCGCCTCCATTGTATCAATACAAAAAGGCTCTGAGCTTGCAAAAGCCTCATCATTAGGCGCATCCAATTGCCATAACCCTATGTTTTTCATCTCTTCTTCAATTAATAACAGTCTTGCTAAAATGTGTTGTTCTGAGGTCATTGTTTATTCCTTACATAAAAACAGAATAAGCATAACATTGGGGCTGAAAGAGTGAAAAACAAATAGAAAATAAAGGGGCCGTAGCCCCTTTAGACAAGAAGATATGATTATCTAATATAATACCTGCATCCTAGCAGAACCGTTTTATTGTCATCTGTCATCCATGATGATGAAAGTCTATATCTTGTATTAATGGAAATATCCTATTTCCTACATCCTTGATTACTTTCTTTATCACGGTTACCAAATAATCCCTTAGTTGGCGGAGGTAGAATGCCAATAATTGGTTAGTGAAACAACCCACAAAACAAAGGTAATCAATAAAGAAAAACCATCACGAAAAACAATGTATGATTAATCCATTGAAATTATTTAACAAACAAAAAAAGCATTACGCAATATTTGCATTTAGTAAGCTAAAGATACTCTTTTTGTAAGATATATCTCACAGAAAAAATAGCTAAATGATTACCTTACTTATCAAAAACAGGGGTTAATTTTGTTAAAAATAGTGATAAATTATCTGCAAGCACTTCCCTTTTCTTTTGACCAAAAGTTTCTAGTATTACTTCACCTGAAAGATTACATACAGAAATAATATCGTTTTCAGACGCTGTTGTACCGATAAACAAAGTCGGGGTAAGCTTCAATCGTTTTTGTGTCACAAGATGTCCGATCATGTTCTCTTGTAGGCGAATAAAATCCTCTTCACTCCAAATTTGAAGCAGAGTAAAGTTGAGCGAATCAAAACGGACTTGCATATCACCAGCATATTGCGTAGTAAAATAGTCATGTAATTCAGCGCGAATAATAATTCCCATCGCTTTTTCAACTTTTTCTAATTTATCTCGACCCTTAAAAGGCTGTGGTAACCAATAAACCACATTATCTCCGGCACGAGAAATACAAGGAGAAGGAACACCATAAAGCTCATGGCTGGCAGGAGGAAACCCTGACTCTTGTTGCCATAAATCAACATAATTTTGCGTAAGCTGTTTTAATTCAGTGGAAATATCATTCATCGTTATCATCGTCTGTAGGCATAAAAAAGAGAAATATATCCCTTATGTTACCTGATAATACCGGTAATTTTGAGCGCCAATAATAAAGCGTTCATATACTCTTGATATTTCGCTAGTATAATCACGGCTCTTTCCATTTTTTGATGACATTAGGATATCGATTATGTCTTTATATCAGGGAGATAAGGCTCTCGAAGCACTATCATTAGGCAAAGAAACACAATACCACACACACTATGATGCGAGTCTATTACAAGGTGTACCTCGTCGCTTAAATCGAGATTCACTCTCTTTAACTGCTGACAATCTACCTTTTCATGGTGGTGATATCTGGACAATGTATGAGCTATCTTGGCTCAACAGCCAAGGCTTACCTCAAGTGGCTATTGGCCATGTAGAATTAGATGCAACGACAGAAAATCTCATCGAATCAAAAAGCTTTAAACTCTATCTCAATAGCTTTAATCAAACTCGTTTTGAAAATTGGCACATTGTTGAAGAAACATTACTCAAAGATTTAACTGCTTGTGCTAAAGGCAGGGTGCATCTAACACTGTACCCACTTTCCCATTTTACCTCACAGCCTATTGTCGATTTTGTAGGAGAGTGCATTGATAACCAACCTATTGAAATTGATAATTACCAATTCGATAGCCAATGGTTAAACGGATCAACAACAGATACACTGGTTGAGGAGACGCTTGTTAGTCATCTGCTAAAATCAAATTGCCTGATCACGCACCAACCTGATTGGGGATCTGTGATGATCCAATATAAAGGCAAAAAAATCGACCGTGAAAAACTACTACGCTATCTTGTATCCTTTAGACAGCATAATGAATTTCACGAGCAGTGTGTTGAGCGAATATTCCACGATATTATGACATTTTGTTCACCAGACACATTAACGGTTTATGCAAGATACACTCGCCGTGGAGGATTAGATATTAATCCTTGGCGTAGTAATTGTGAGTTTGTTCCAGAAACTGGTCGCTTAGCCAGACAATAACGTGAATAATGCCTGTATGTTAATATGATCTATGTTATACAGAGATCAGTTGCACTTCAGTTTGTTATTTCGGGAGAAAAAGGAGTCCTACGTGATAACTCATGTCAGCCCATTAGGTTCCATGGATCTGCTTTCACAGCTAGAAGTTGATATGCTTAAAAGAACAGCCAGCAGTGATCTTTATCAACTGTTTCGTAACTGTTCACTTGCAGTTCTCAACTCTGGTAGCCTTACTGATAGTAGTAAAGAACTGTTATCTAAATACCAAGATTTTGATATTAACGTACTGCGTCGCGAACGTGGTGTAAAATTAGAGCTAGTTAATCCCCCAGAAGATGCCTTTGTTGATGGAAAAATTATTCGCTCTCTACAAGCAAACCTATTTGCTGTACTGCGCGATATTTTGTTTGTGCATGGGCAAATAACCACGGCAAAACGCGACCTACATTTAAATCTTGAAAACAGCGCCCATATAACAAACACCATTTTCTCTATCTTACGTAATGCAAGAGCGCTACATATCGATGAAGATCCAAATATGATCGTTTGCTGGGGTGGACACTCCATCAATGAAACAGAGTATCTTTACGGTAGAAAAGTCGGTAATGAATTAGGGTTACGCGAACTAAATATCTGTACTGGGTGTGGACCTGGGGCTATGGAAGCTCCCATGAAAGGCGCTGCAGTGGGTCACGCTCAACAACGTTATAGAAATAGCCGTTTTATTGGTGTTACAGAGCCATCAATCATCGCCGCAGAGCCACCAAATCCTCTGGTTAATGAACTTATCATTATGCCAGATATTGAAAAACGTCTGGAAGCTTTTGTTCGTATTGCCCACGGCATTATTATTTTCCCAGGGGGCGTAGGAACCGCAGAAGAGCTACTCTATCTACTTGGTATTCTGATGTCACCAGAAAACCAAGAACAAGTACTGCCACTGATTTTAACGGGTCCTAAAGAGAGTGCAGACTATTTCCGAGTACTCGATGATTTTATTGTTAATACCTTAGGTGAAGATGCACGACGTCATTATCAAATCATCGTCGATGATGCGGCTGAAGTGGCTCGTATTATGAAGAAATACATGCCATTGGTAAAAGATAACCGTCGTAGCACAGGGGATGCTTACAGCTTTAATTGGTCAATAAAAATTAATGCGGACTTACAACATCCTTTCGAGCCAACTCATGAAAATATGGCATCACTTAATTTAAGCACGCATCAATCTCCTGAAAAACTGGCGGCTGATTTACGCCGTGCATTTTCCGGTATTGTCGCAGGTAACGTAAAAGAAGTGGGAATGAAGGCGATAGAAGCTCATGGCCCTTATAAAATTCACGGTGAAAGCGATATTATGCGCCGTATGGATATTTTATTGGCGGGGTTTGTCGAACAACATCGTATGAAGCTACCTGGTGGTAGTGCCTATCAACCTTGTTACGAGATCATCAGCTAATTAATTATGGTACATTTGCTGATCATTGATGCATTAAACCTGATCCGCCGTATTCATGCGGCATCAGGTTCTTCATGCCTGACAGTGTGTGAACATAGCGTGAATCAATTGCTTAATCACACACGGCCTACTCACGCGGTTGCTGTTTTTGATGAAGATGATAGGGAAAATAGCTGGCGCCATCAGTTATTGCCGGAATATAAAGCAGGCCGCTCGCCGATGCCGGCTGATCTGCACCAACAGCTTCCAGAAATTAAAGCAATGCTACTTAACTTAGGTATAAAAAGCTGGCATTCAGGAGGCGATGAAGCGGATGATGTGGCCGCAACTTTGGCAACAAAAGTCGCTCAAGCCGGACATAATGTGACCATTATTTCAACAGATAAAGGTTATTGCCAATTACTTTCCCCTGCCATACGTATTCGTGATTATTTCCAAAAACGCTGGCTCGATCTTGAATTTATTAATCAAGAGTTTGGTGTTAAACCGACACAATTAACTGATTATTGGGGATTAACAGGCGTTAGCAGCAGTAAAGTTTCCGGTGTCCCCGGTATTGGCCCTAAAAGTGCAACAGAACTTTTGCAACTTTATCCTAATTTAGAGTCACTGTATCAACACATTGATGAAGTGCCAAAAAAATGGCAAACCAAATTGAGTGATAATAAAGAAGTTGCTTTTATTAGCCGCCAAATCACCACACTTCGCACTGATATTAAGCTAAACGGTAATTTACAACAGTTACGTTTAAAATAGTTTAATCAATAAAAAGGCTAACGCTCTGTAATCGAGAATTAGCCTGTTGATAATTTATTCATCAAAAGATGAACTTAACGCTGTGAAGTTAAAACTCGCGATCAGGACGATAAGCAGCCCAGATATTTTGGATATGTACCGTGATCTCTTCTCTGTCATGATACAAATGCTTAGCCTGAATTTTAGCATTAATGCCTTTCTCAGCTAATTCAGCTCTAATTTTATCAAGGATATGCGCAACTTCTTCATAACGCTTTTTCATCGGTAATTTTAAGTTGAAGATTGCTTCACGACACCATTCATTAACTATCCATGTTGTCATTAATGCAGCCACTTTTGCAGGCTTCTCAACCATATCACACACCAGCCAAGTAATATTCTTTGACGTCGGCTCAAACTTAAAGCCATCAGCTTGATGGTGGCGCACTTGTCCTGTTTCCATTAAAGAAGGAGCCATAGGACCATTATCAACGGCATGCACCATCATGCTACGTTTAACTAATTGGTAAGTCCATCCTCCGGGACAAGCCCCAAGATCAACCGCACTCATCCCACTGGCTAAGCGCTCTTCCCACTCTTCATAAGGAATAAAAACATGGAACGCTTCTTCAAGTTTTAAAGTTGAACGACTTGGTGCATCTGCTGGGAATTTTAATCGGGGGATCCCCATATAGAATGGCGAGTTATTAAAGCTATAGGAATAGCCCACGTAACAACATCCCGGAGCAATAAAAAAGACATGGATCACCGGACGGCTATAATTTTCAACTTTTAATAAGATCTTTTCTTTACGTAATTGATTACGCAAAGGAACAGTGAATTTGCGGCAAAATTTTAATAACTCTTTGCTTTCATTGGTATCAGCGACTTCAACACGTAATTCACCTGCTTTTTCTGTACTACCTTTTAGCTGGTCAATAATGGGAGTAATACGATCTTCTGGTGGTAAGTTCTTTAATAATTCACCACAAACAAATAATTGGCGTGCAAAGATAAGTCCTCTAAAATCCACATCACGAGCAATTTTATCTGCATCACCTTCTTGATAGCATTCAAAAATGACGTAGCCACTTCCCTCTTTCACACGAGAAAAGCCATAAACACCTATTTGTCCTGCTTTATCCGTTATCTCCGCCGCGCACTCTTTTTCAAAACCAGGGCGACAATATAATGCTACTTTATTCATGGCGAGATGCCGGTGTCCTTAGACGCAAAGCGCCAATAAAAATTAAAATCCAACCAATAAGAAAACTAAATCCACCAATTGGCGTAAAATAAGATAATAACCTAACCTGTGTTAGCGCCATACAATAAAGGCTACCACTGAAAAGTAAAATGCCTAAACCAAAGAAAATACCTGCCCAATAAAGCCATAAAATGGTTTTGCGCATTAATATCGCCGCTAACCCTACAAGTAGTAAAGTATGTACGATTTGATAACGCATAGCTAACTGAATATATTCCCAATGCTGTGGCGATAAATGAGGGGCTAATTTATGGGTAGCGAATGCCCCAAAAGCCACATAAAAAAAACCACTGATTGCGGAAAACATAAGCAATGTACGACTATTCACTGTTTATTCCTTCCTGTTAGGAGCTAATTTACCTAAACAAATATTAAGAAGTTGCCAGTAATCCTAATTTTTCCTGTTCATTTGCCGCTTGAGATAAAATCCATTGACGGAAAGCAGCAATTTTTCCTAATTCAGCCTGACTGTCTTGGCAAACTAAATAAAAGGCATTTTTACTGACAAGCACATCTTGAAAAGGCCTAACTAATCGACCTGATTCAATTTCACTACGAGCCATAACATTATTAACTAATGCAACACCTTGTCCGTGTACTGCAGCCTGTATCACCATAGAGCTATGGCTAAAGATAGGCCCTTGTTGCACATTAATCTGGTTTTGGATCTCCAATTGACGAACATAAGCTTGCCAATCACGACGCGATGTATCATGTAACAGTGTATGATAAATCAGATCGGACGGGGTTTTTAGTGGTTTTTCACCTGTCAGCAAAGAAGGAGCACAAACCGGAATTAAATATTCAGCGTAAAGACGATCAGTACGCAATCCAGTCCAGTTCCCGCGGCCATAAAAAATAGCCACATCCACATCATCAGCAAGCTTATCTTCTTCGCGATCAACCGCCTGAATACGGACATCAATCCCCGGATAAGCCTGATTAAACCCTGATAACCTCGGTACTAACCACTGAATAGCAAAACTCGGCGACAAACTCACTGTTAAAGCCCCTTTTGCGCTTCGTGCAAGTAATTTTCTTGTCGCTTCATTAATTGAAGAGAAAATTTCTTTGATATCAAGATAATAACTTTGACCTTCTTCGGTCAGTAACAAAGAACGATTGCGTCTTCTAAATAATTTTAGCCCAAGAAATTCTTCTAATGTTTTAATTTGATGGCTAACCGCTGCTTGAGTCACGAATAATTCTTCAGCCGCTTTAGTAAAACTTAAATGACGTGCTGCCGAATCAAAAACTCTAAGGGCATTTAGTGGAGGTAAACGTTTAGACATATTCTGTTGTGAAACCCCTATTTTGGCTGTTGGTAAACCCTAACGTTAGTTATTAGTTTTTTTTATGCGAAGCATTATAATTTGTCCCTTGATGATTAGCCAGTAAATACCTATAGTACTCGCACTTCCTAAGCCGGAACGAAAAGTTGTGTAGTAGCAATACTGCAAAACTTTTGGCTTTGTGGTTGTGATGTTGTGTTTGCAAGTTGTCTGGAAATTCCAGACTTTGTAGCTGATGCTACTGTTTTTTTTCACTTCCTGTACATTTACCCTGTCTGTCCATAGTGATTTTATAATGCACCGCCAAGGCGGTGCTTTTTTTATATATAATTTTACTCTAACTTCGTAACGCTGACGGACTGCACATCCTATTTTTATGCTAAATGCGCACCTACTTAGCTATTATTATGCTAAAAAAGTGTAACATCTTTTCCCCATAGGCAATAACAGCGCTCAGTAGATAAACATCTATTCCATTTTCGATGCTATAAACAAGCTCACCTTTATCGTGTTACCATAAAAATCTATCGCAATTCACAGTAAACAAATTAGCAATTTCATTATAAATAAATATTATTAACCGTATAATCTCGCGGTTAGATTTTTACTTACTATAACGGCGTTTTCTAGACTGACTAACACAAGCTCATTATGAAACCATTTTCCCCTACTGTTTTTCGCCAACAATTTCCTGCTATTGAGGAAAATATTGTTTATCTTGATAGTGCGGCTACCGCATTAAAACCTGTAGCTATGATTGAAGCTTCAGATGAATTTTATCGCCATAGCTCAGCGACGGTTCACCGTAGCCAATATCAACAAGCTAAAAAGATGACACAACACTTTGAGCAAGCACGTCAGCAAGTCGCTCAATTACTTAACGTCGCAGATAGCGATACTATTATTTGGACGCAAGGCACCACAGGCTCACTTAATCTTATTGCTCAAGGCTATTTCCGCCCACGATTACAAGCCGGTGATGAAATTATTGTTAGCGAACAAGAGCATCACGCCAATCTTATTCCTTGGTTAATGTTAGCAGAGCAGACTGGGGCCAAAATTATTCGCTGGCCGATTGAAGATAACTTTTTACCTTCAATCGCCACACTGGCGACATTACTTACGGCAAGGACAAGAGTAGTGGCAATAAGCCAAATGTCGAATATCACCGGTGCACAAATCGCCTTAGATAAAGTTTCTCAATGTGTACATCAATATGATGACTGTTTACTCGTGGTTGATGGTGCACAAGGCATAGCTCATCATGCAACGGATATCAGCGCCCTTGATATCGATTTTTATGCTTTCTCTGCCCATAAATTATATGGCCCCAATGGCCTTGGCGTATGTTATGGAAAGCGCGAACTTTTAGAAGTGATGTCTGCGTGGCAAGGGGGCGGAAAAATGTTAACCACGGCAAGCTTTAACGGTTTTGTACCCGCGGCTATTCCTCATCGCTTTGAAGCAGGCACCCCTAACATAGCTGCTGTAATTGCTTTTTCAGCAACATTAGATTGGTTACAAACGCAAGATATGGCGCAAGCCAATCAATACGCCTTAACTCTAGCAGATAAAGCACAGGCGCGTCTTGAGCAACTGGAGGGTTTTATCAGTTACCGCGCGCCTCATTCACCGGTACTCGCTTTTAATTTTGAGGGTATTCATCACAGTGATTTAGCGGCATTAATCGCGGAACAAGGTATTGCTTTACGCACAGGGCAACACTGCGCACAACCCTTAATCGATGCTTTAACCATCTCTGGCTGTTTACGCGCTTCTTTTATGCCATATAATCAACTTTCTGATATTGATAGGTTAGTTGATGCGGTTAAATTCGCACTGTCCTTATTAAAAGATGAAGATTAAATATGAGTAATAATACACAACACCCTTTTGGTCATGACATTACCTTAGATGGATTATTTCAAGACTTCCAGAAATCTAAATCATGGGAAGATAAATATCGTCAATTGATCCAACTTTCAAGAAAATTACCCGCATTACCTGATGAATTAAAAACAACAGAAAACGAAATCAAAGGGTGCGAAAATAGAGTATGGCTAGGTGTTGAGTTAAACAATGACGGCAAATACCATATTTATGGTGATAGTGATGGGCGAATTGTAAAAGGCTTACTGGCGGTTATTTTAACAACAGTTGAGAATAAGACGGCACAAGAAATAGCCAATATCGATATATTAGCTATTTTTGAACAATTAGGATTGGCTAATCAAATTAGCCAATCGCGCACTGATGGTGTCAATGCCATTATTGCGCGATTAACGTCGCTGACACAGACATCACAACCCTAACAAGTCAATGTGTATAGCTTGTTGTATGGTGGATCAATACGCTTAAATGCTCCAAAGTGCAACTAGGTGACTAGTGCGATTGAGCACCATCAACATCGCTACAACTTGAAGTATCACGAGTACTACTCTAAATAATTTAAGGTGTAGCTAGGCGACAAGTGAATGAGTCGCTAGGAGCATACATCAGTATGTGACTAGTGC
>NZ_CAWPCB010000017.1:0-2423 GCF_963886535.1 Proteus sp. G2675 | reverse complement strand
CTGTATAATTGCTTTTTATGCGCTAAATAGCTCACTTCCGCTTGAGAGTTGGTGGTATGATAAAACACAACACACTTATCTAAATGCGATAATATTGTCGGCAAAGACCAATAGCGCCCGCCTTTAAGGTGGATTTTTTGTCGAAACACACAATAAGCCATTTGTGTATTACGTGTAATCGCACTTCGAAATCCCTGAAAGGTCCACACCACTTTTATCTAACTTTTTACTAATATCCCCCAGCACTTTTTTAACACCATCGAGCGTAACTCGTTGCTCGTTTAAGAACTACGTAATATCTGATGCAATAGCGGTCATACGATTATTAGCGTCGCTGTATGAGTTCGGCTCAGTGAGATTAATGCTGTAACTAGTGTTTTTTACGGTAAATGTAGCCGGTTGTGAAATGACTAATTCTGTATCGCTATTAACCCTGTCCACCATATAAATAAAATTAGCATTACCATTTTTAATTAAAATAATGGTACCTGTGCCAGAGACAACAGCAGACCCTGACACTGTGCTAACAGTGCCTGTTGTGTATATCATGATTTATTTCCTAAAATTTAGATACAAAAAAACCACATTAGTGCGGTATTTAATCTTCTAACATTGAAACGTCTATCATAAGCCCTTGTTCCATTAATCCAGAACCTTCTCGACTCGGAGGCATACTTATCCAGCCATCCTCTTCTCCTAAGAACTCGTATCGATACTCAAATGTTAACCCTCCCACATCATCAACCAAGACATAACGCTCGCTATATCTTTTGAATGTCCAAACTTCATCCCACGTGTCAGGGTCTATGTAGCTTCGTATGTTTGTATTATGAAAATACCCCATAGAGCGAGTCTTAATCATGCCATACCGATGACCACTTTTGCCTGCGATTCTTAATGAGCCTTTGCCAGCGCTCCCCGTATTGACATCATAATATTTCTCAAAGCAGACCAACTTAGCAAGAGATGAAAATTTCATTTTCCCTTGCTCATCATAAACTTCAAGACCAACTCCGTGTTGAGGTATGCTTACCTTGGAAATCGGAGCAACCATCCATTGGCTATTTAACGCATAGATTCTCGGATAGCTATCATGAGGGCCTGATGATGACGTTAGTTCATCAGGAGTTGCTTTTCTCAAAACACATATTGTTTCGAGTTTATCGGTTAATTGTATCAGCCTATTATTTGTGTAAATTTCTACACCAACCATTTCACACCACCCATACGACAACATGACTTGAGAATGAGTCATTCGCTTGTGTCTGCCCACCACCAGAGCCATTGTTCTCCCAGCGATAGATATTGTAATCAACGCGGTAATTTAACGTGTTCCCAGATATGGAGTACTCTGTTCTCTCATTAGGCTTATCTACATGAAATTCACCACTCCATCGAGAGCGATACCGTAGCCAGAAATGGCAAACAACCTCACCTCCTAAGGAAATCTCAGGAATAGTAAGAGATCCATATTGGGACAAAGGAAGGTCAAATTGCCCCAAGTGGCGCGGTATAATAGTGTCTTCTCCAATAATGAGTCGCCCTTTCTCATCATATATTTCTAAACCCATGCCCATTACCATATCCCCATTCTGATACGCATTGTGCCTTTTTTATCAAACAAACGTTTTAATATGTTTGTTTCAATCCAGTACCCCTGAGCGTTATTCCCATATTTAATTTCTTCACCAGTGCGCATATTAAGTTGATAGCCCACCTTGTTTGCATGGCTGAAATTGGTTGATTGCAATACATTAGCTATTTTTGCACTGGTAATAGTTGCATCACCAATAAAAGCTTCATTAACAACCACCTGTCCATTCTTCACGATAAACGGTGTCACCACTTTGCCATTTAATGACGATATCACTGCAAAGTTTTGGGCATTGACCAGAAATTGGCTATTTCCTTGTGCATTAAACCCTAAGCCAATGCCCGTAATGACTTTATTCCCTTTGCTATCTTGCTGAACTTTCATTGTCCATGATGCGGAAATTTTGCCATTTATGTCGGTGACCACTTTCGACGTTTGTTCGATTTTGGCTGAACTTGTACCCACTTGGCTTTCAAGGCGAGTGACTTGCTGGGCGGTAGAGGTCACTTTACCTGAGACCTCAGTCACCTTAGTTTCAAGTTGGTTTACCGCATTCGCCGTTGCATTGGCTTTCTGTTCGCTGGACTTAGGTACTTCATTCGCCACAAATCCTTTTGGTGCCACCGATTGTTTGTTATTGGTATAAGTGCGGGTGATAATTTGATGGTTAACACTTTTATGCTTAGTGAGCTGATATTTAGCACCTCCTCGCAAATAGATATATTCCACAGAACCATTCGTTAATTGAGCTGGCCCCATCACAGGGGATTGATTTGTCCATCGCCAATCAAAATTATCAATGATGCGGTTTTCAGACTGGGTTCCCCAT
>NZ_CAWPCB010000016.1:0-2952 GCF_963886535.1 Proteus sp. G2675 | reverse complement strand
TTTTCAAAGCCATTGAAGCAGGCGGGCAGGCAATGGGCTTTGATATGGGATGGATGAGCAAAGGGCATGCTTACGGTGGTTATACGGGGCATGGCGGAAAATTCGAACCTAAAGGGATTGTGCATGGTGGTGAGTTTGTTTTTACCAAAGAAGCGACGGCTAAATTGGGTGTCGGCAATCTCTATCGCTTAATGCATGCGGCGCAAGGTTATGCTTCGGGGGGCTTTGTGGGGGCGGTCGCAGGGCGAATACCGATTACACCGCAACCGACGTTAGCCCGTGCAGGCGGGGTGCAAATGACGGTCGTTAATCATATTACGGTGACAGGAAATGGTGACGCTGTACTTGCTCAAGCAATGAAAGAAGCCGCACAACAAGGGACAGAAGCAGGCGCACAGAAAGCTCACGCGATGATGTTACAAGACTTTCAAAGTAATGGCGCAGCACGCAGAACATTAGGAGTTTAAATGTCTATTCTTGAATGGCCAAAAGCGGTGATCCCCATACAGGAAAACTGGCAATTATTGAGTAACAGCAAAACCTTTACCTCGCCATTTAATGGAAGTAGCCAGACGGTACGCTTTCCAGGAAGTCGTTGGCGTTGTGAGCTGACATTTAATAATTTAAATGAAGAGAAATCGCGCCAGTTAGAAGCGCTAGTGGCTTCATTGGATGGCATGTCGGGACGGGTCAAAATATCAAGCTGGATAAGAAAAGGGCGTTATGGGTATGGTTCGCCTCGTATTGCAATACCGAGTCAATTGGGTAATCGGCTAGAAACAAAGGACTGGAAGCGCAATATGCGCGTATTACAGCAAGGGGATCGCTTAACTGTGGGTAATGAACTCAAAATGGTGGTGGCGGATGTGGTCAGTGATAATCAAGGACATGCCATTATTCTTATTTCGCCGATGTTAAGAACATCACCTACCGTCAATGAAATGCTCGAGGTTGAGCGTCCTTTTGGGGTTTTTCGGCTCGTTGATAATGAACAGGGTAAATTTCAGCATTGTCGCTTGGGGTATACCTATATCACGTTATCTTTTGAGGAGGTGTTGTACTAATGCAATATCATCCATTTTCTGACGCCATGGTCAACGTGATTAATGAGGGGGCTTATATCGTCTTAGCCGCCAGACTCGATTTGAAATCAGGCGTCACCTGTGCGCATACTGGTGTTGGGCAACTGATTATTGCGGGGGAAACTTATTTGGGCGTGGGCAGTTTAGGCGAAATCAGTCAGCTAAAAGAAAATAAGACAACCAGTCCTCCACAATTACAGCTTAAATTAGCCGGTTTTGATAAATCGCTGGTGGGAATGGTGATGAATGAGCAAAGTCGAGGACGCGAAGTCCGGTTGATGATGGTCGCCATCAGTGAAGAGGGAAAACCGTTGCTTGCTGAAGTCTTATTTGTCGGACAAATCACATCGATTAATGTAGTGTCTGGCGAAGAAAATGCCGTATGTGTTAATGTTTCTAATCGATTCGAACGATGGTCAATCGGTTTACCCGATAGATTTACCGATGAGTCGTGGTCATCTCGAAGACAAGGTGATCGCATCTTTCGCTATGTGGCTCAAATGGCTGAACGGGCGATTTATTGGGGCAGCAAGAAAGATGCACCTGCATTTATTTATAAGTAACAGGATTAGAAATGAGAAAATTTCACTTAATTATCATTATGATTTGTTTTCATTTAGTTAGCATTCAAGCTGCTAATGCAGAGTCAATCTTAATTAGTACAGCTAAGTTAGTTTGTGAAGATAAAGAAACTCCAGAATTAGTGAAAAAGTGCAAGTTGATGGTATACAAAATTGGTGAGTCTTCATTTAATTTAGGCAAGGCAACAGCGGCTTGTGAGTTAGCCAAAAAAAATAATAAAGATTATGATGGTGATCAAAAACGGGCATGTGAAGAAATTTTCAATATGGCTAAGGATTTTTTAACCATAACATATTGAAATCATTTTTAAGTAAGAAATATAACATACCATGAAACAACAAAACTGGACACTCCAGTTACCAGAAACGATAAGGGCGGCGATGAGTCGCCCTTTTTCATGGGGTGAATTTGATTGTTGTATTTTTGCCTCTGAATGTATTTACGCACAATGTGGTTTCTCTCCAATAAAGCCTTATCTCAATCACTATAAAACCAAAGCCGAAGCCTTCAACCTGCTCAAATCTAAATTTGGCTCCTTAGAGAAAGCCGTATCACGCTATTTCAAATCCATTGAGATTGAGCGCGTTCAGCGTGGCGACCTTGTACTGTTCAAAGGTGAGGACGGTGACAGTTTAGCGGTGGTCTGGGCGAGGCATTATTGGGGCGTAACCCCACAAGGCGTGAAGCCGGTGCAGATTAACCCAATCAAAGCGTGGAGAGTGGAATAATGGGTGGGAGTGGTGGATTAATTTCAAAAGTCGTGGGTGCGGGCTTAATGATTGCGGGGCTATTTACTGGAGGCGTCACCTCTGCGATGGGCATGGCGCTGATGGCAGCAGGCGTCGCGGTGCAAGTCGCAGGTTCGCTTATCTTTAAGCCTAAACTGCCTTCCATGAATTATCGAGATACCAGTGAACGCAAACAGATGTTACGTTCATCGTCTGCCCCTGAAACCGTGATCGTCGGAAAAACAGTGATATCGGGTTTGCTTTTCTTCGCCGAAGAAGAGGCGGGTGAACAAGATGAAAACGAAAAAATCACACTGGCATTAGCGTTAGCAGGGCACCCCATAGAGAAAATTGGGAAGATCTGGTTAGGGGACGATTTAATTGAGACTTTTGGTGATAAAGCCTCATGGGAATTACATAACGATAGGGAAGATGCTGCTCCCTTTATGCTTAAAAATTGCCCGTCATGGAAAGAGGATATGATTGGTTGAGGTCTAGCGTGGTTACGTGTGACACTCACGTTTGACCAAGAAAAATTCCCCTATGGATTACCCAATGTG
>NZ_CAWPCB010000015.1:0-68004 GCF_963886535.1 Proteus sp. G2675 | reverse complement strand
GGCGAAAAATATTTGATCAGGATGCAATTGAAAAATTGCGAGGCTACTTTGCCAGTGTTTGTGCTGATTTTGATGTTGAACTGGTTGAAATGGATGGGGAACGGGATCACGTTCATTTATTGATTAATTACCCGCCCAAACTGGCGATATCTAATCTGGTTAACAGCCTTAAAGGGGTATCGAGTCGATTACTTCGACGTGATCGTCCTGATATTGCCCAACGTGATTACTACAAGGGGGTTCTTTGGTCGCCGAGTTATTTCGCGGGGAGTTGTGGTGGCGCACCAATATCCATTATCCGCCAGTACATTGAGCAACAGGAAACATCTAGTTAGTTAAAAAACCGCGCCTTATATCCCCGACCTGAAGGACGGGGTTTTACGGTGCTTTGGATAAAACGACAAAAAAGAAGCCAGTGCAAATAATGTACTGGCTTCTTTTTTTAATTACGGTCAATTTAAATCATGGTGAAAAACGCAATGGGGATTATGCTTCTTCTTCACCACGGTATTTATCTGCAGTCTCTTTTAATAACTTCTGCAATTCACCGCGCTGATACATTTCTAAGATAATGTCACAACCACCGACTAATTCGCCATCCACCCATAACTGTGGGAAAGTTGGCCAATGAGCATATTTTGGTAGCTCTGCACGAATATCAGGGTTTTGCAAAATATCGACATAAGCAAAACGCTCACCACAAGCAGAAATCGCTTGAACGGCTTGTGCAGAAAATCCACAGCTTGGTAATTTTGGTGATCCTTTCATGTATAGCAGGATGGGATTTTCTTTGATTTGGCGTTCAATTTTTTCGATAGTCGTCATTTATTAAGTCCTTACAACCTTTTTATATTCAGTATGTTTTATATTGAGGAAAACATGAAAGAAGAATACCACTTTATATAAGAAAGCTCTATATAAGTTTAGTTATGTATCTAAATCAATAAATTACGGATAAATCACTCTATAGTTGATGAGAAAACATACGACAAGGCATGACGATCTGGGAACAAATAAAATAAGATTAATGTTGGCTTAGCGAAAAATGCCGTAAACCCTCGCCCAATGTGAAGTGCCCCCATAAAAAGCACCTAAATAAACGCATAAAAGCACAGCACTATTTCCTAGAAGGAATAAATATTATTTATCACGTAAATAAGTGGTTTGGACTAGATTTTCTAGTAATACTTCATTTTTAATCACCTTGAAATTTAATGGCTGTTTTAGCTCGCCAAATAAAGGTGTTCCACCGCCAAGTAAGATCGGAAAGCGGGTGATAATCATTTGATCTATTAAATCTTCATTTAGAAAACTTTGAACTGTCACACCGCCATCAATATAAAGTTCATTAAATCCCTTAGCATTCAATTCGGTAATAATATCTTGCAATTCACCTTTAACTAAAAATACTTTTCCGTTATAACCATTTGGAACAGTTGTCATAGAATTACTCAGTACAAACACGGGCTTTGTGTAAGGCCAATCACAATTAAAACTCAGTATCGTGTCTAGCGTATTACGTCCCATAACTAACGCATCAATTTTCTCCATTAAAGTGATAAAACCTGTATCAATATTATCTGGATTTGGTATTGAATATAACCAATCGAGCTTGCCTTGCCTATCTGCAATATAACCATCTAAGCTAGTTGCAATAAATACAATATTTGCCATAAATATCTCATCAAATTCTTTGTAATTGAATAAATCCAAACTATTACTTACAATAATTCTACAGCATAGAATTATTGTAAGCTTATTGGAGTTATTAGATGAATGTCAATGAAAAAAAACGAGGAAGACCCGCAAGAGCACATTCACAGCTAAGCGCTGATGCTATTTTAAACAAAGCCAAGATTTTGATGCAAAACGACGGAAAAGTGCCTAGTATCCGATCGTTAGCAACACAATTAAATGTAGATCCCATGGCAATCTACCACTACTTCAAAAATAAAAATTCACTGCTAGAGACACTAGCTACGTCACTTACAGAAGAGATCTATATTCCTCAAGCATATTCTGACTGGAAAGAAGAATTAAAATATTTATGTGTCAGTTACGTTGAAATATTATGTAAATACAAAGGATTACTGAATATTATACTGACTATGTCATTACAAGGTCCTGCTCAAATATTTGCCAAACGATATAAAATTATCATCTCGCCTTTAGCTCTTCCTAAAAAAGTCGAAGAAGATAGCCTAAATTTAATCGCTGATTATTTGCACGGTTTTACTATTTCAATCAGTTGTAATCCAGACAAAGGTATTATTAAAAATGAAATGATGTATGGTCCATTAGAGCTAATCTGTCATTCATTAGGAATGGCCAAAATGTAACGACAAGATGCCAATATTCACATATAGCGCAATGATTACAGTAAAGGACACCAGATAATGTTTTAGTCGACGGATATCTGATGTCCCTGATCACACAAATTTTCAACGTCAATATCAATATCTCGTTAAATTGGATATTGATAAATTTCGTTATTTAATAGGCTTAACAATAATATCCCAACCTGTAGTACCTGAAGCGTGGTAATAATAACCGGCTTTTAATTGCTCTGGTTTTTTACTTGGCCCTTCAGCAACTAAAGTAGATTTCGTTGAGTTATTATCAATACGAATAACACCACCGCGAATACGATCTAATTCATTGCCATTGAACAAGGTAATTTGTGGTGAGAAATGCGCATCACTTAAATCAATATGGATAAAAGTGTGCCCTGCATCATAAGCGGCTTTTAATTCTTTATCCGTAATGTCTTTACCATTCTCAAAGGGTAAATCAAAAAATGCTTTTGGATCAATTTTAGCAGTCATAAATACTCCTTTTTATGAATAAACATCAATCATTAGTTCAATTTAAATTATAGATCATAATTAAACATTCTGATAAATATCCTGCTCACGCTTTGCAAGGCACATACAAATTAATTATATATTCAATAGATTAATTTACCCATTTTTTATTTTTCTTTTATTCAACAGAGATAAAACAATAAGTAAAATTAACTAATTATTTATATATATAAAAATGAGATGTTATTTCTCATAGGGATCTGCCATTATCATGGACTCGTCAAAACTCGCTTATTTAAACTTATGAGTATTTAGTAATGGAAATGATTTTACTGTTTCTGATTGTGGGATGTATAACTGGATTTTTTGCCGGATTGTTAGGAATTGGTGGTGGAGCCATTATTGTTCCTATTGTGATGTATGTTGTTAGCCAACAAGCTATCCCTGCAGATATGGTAATGAAAATCGCCCTCTCAACCTCTTTTTCTGTCATTATATTTTCTACCGCCTCTTCTGCTTATTCGCATAATAAACATAAAGCGATTTTATGGTCACAATTTCCGCTCCTCGCTGTAGGCACTCTTCTCGGTATGCTAGTTGGGACATTCTTAGTACAAAAACTCTCAAATACCCTATTGCAAATTATCTTTTGTATTTTTATGGCCTATACCATATATGGATTATTGACCAAGAAAAAAGAAGCTGAACGTGTTGAGAATGCCCAAGATCCGGTGGTTTCAAAACCAGCACTGACAACCGGTGGTAGCTTAGTGGGTTTTATTTCAAGTTTTATTGGTATAGCGGGTGGCACCATAACAATACCGCTATTAAGCCACTGGGGGTTTAATACCCGTAAATGTATTGCAACATCATCAATGCTGGGTGTGATTATCGCCACTATTGGGACTGTTATGGGGATCGTTTATGGTTGGCAACAAACTGAATTAGCAGACTATTATTTAGGTTTTGTCTATCTACCTGCTTTTATTGGTATTAGTATTACCAGTATACTTACAGCCCCTATCGGCGTAAAAGTTGCCTATAAACTACCTATTGCCAGAGTACGCCAAATATTTGCCCTATTCTTATTAATCGTCATGGCTAAAATGTTATATACCCTGATATTGGGATAGTGTTTTAACACTTTACCTCTATCTTAGTGAGAGATACTCTTATCAATATAACTAATCTATATGTTCTATACTAATAGATAAAAGATATTTAGCTGTTATTTCAATGAATTTTTGTTAAAATAATTAGCAAAATAGTAACAACTTAGTGAGTTCATTTGCCTCATTTTATCAATTCAGTTGAATTAGATGGAATGGTTTAAGGCACAAAACCCGAAAATGATAGGATAAAGGAGTACGCAATGTCTTTCGAATTACCAAAATTACCTTATGCGTTAGATGCTCTTGAGCCACATATCTCTAAAGAAACATTAGAATACCACTACGGCAAACACCACCAAACTTACGTAACCAACTTAAATAACTTGGTTAAAGGTACTGATTTAGAAAATAAATCTTTAGAAGAGCTCATCAAAACTACTGAAGGTGGTATTTTCAATAATGCTGCTCAAGTTTGGAACCATACATTCTACTGGAATTGCTTAGCACCAAACGCAGGCGGTGCACCAACAGGTAAAATTGCAGAAGCAATCAATAAAGCGTTTGGCTCTTTTGAAGAGTTCAAAAAACAATTTAATGATGCAGCTGCAAAAAACTTTGGTTCAGGTTGGACTTGGTTAGTGAAAAAAGCAGATGGCTCATTAGCCATTGTTAATACATCTAACGCTGCAACACCTGTTTCTGGCGAAGATAAACCACTGTTAACTGTTGACGTCTGGGAGCACGCTTACTACATCGACTATCGTAATGCACGTGTGAAATACTTAGAAGAGTTCTGGGCACTGGTTAACTGGTCATTTGTTGAAGCAAATCTTGCTTAATTGACTGTTTCAGAGATGGGAAAACCATTTTTGATAATCTAATAACAAAGGGCCTAGTGCCCTTTGTTATATTGATATATTTGATTGCTCACTTTGGATAGCTAAAATTTAAGCAATTAATTAGCAATTAACAATCAAAACAATAAACTTGCATATATTACGATCATAACCAGTGCTGCTACTGCGGTACTTAAACCAAATTTCAGATCCGTATCCATCTATTTCTCCCTCAAAATGATTATAATACTCAGATTAAACCATAATCTTGTCATGGTTAATTATTATTACATATCAAGTTTTGCTAAAATAGCGACTAGAGCACAATTTATAACATTGATTAATACTTTCACTTTTGAGCTAGATCATACAAAATTCACAGCTAATCGCTAAATTATTGCCAGTGTTTGCCCTATATATGACTATACTGGCAGTTAAACCATAAAATGAATTAAAAGAGACCAATGAAGGTCAGGAGTTTTCCACACCATGGCAACAATAAAAGACGTGGCAAAACGCGCAGGCGTATCAACCACGACTGTTTCTCATGTGATCAACAAAACTCGTTTTGTTGCTGAGAACACAAGAGCGGCAGTTTGGGCTGCGATAAAAGAATTAAATTATTCGCCGAGTGCTGTCGCACGTAGTTTAAAAGTCAATCACACTAAATCTATTGGTTTATTAGCCACGTCCAGTGAAGCACCTTACTTTGCTGAAGTGATTGAAGCTGTTGAAAATAGTTGTTATAGCAAAGGCTACACGCTAATTTTATGTAATTCACATAATAATCTTGATAAACAAAAAGCTTATTTAGCTATGTTGGCACAAAAACGTGTTGATGGTTTATTAGTCATGTGTTCAGAATATCCCGATCATCTTCTTTCTCTCTTAGAAGGTTATCGTAATATTCCGATGGTCGTCATGGACTGGGGAAAAGCCCGTGGTGACTTTACTGATACCATTATTGATAACGCATTCCATGGTGGCTATATAGCCGGTCGTTATCTTATTGAACGAGGTCATCGTGATATTGGTATTATCCCCGGCCCTCTAGAGCGAAATACCGGAGGCGGTCGTTTACAGGGCTTTTTAAAAGCCATGGAAGAAGCGAAAATTACGGTAAAAGAAGAGTGGATTGTACAAGGTGACTTTGAACCTGAATCTGGTTACAAAGCCATGACCCAAATGCTCAATCAAAAGCAACGCCCTACTGCCGTATTTTGTGGCGGTGATGTTATGGCGATGGGAGCAATATGTGCAGCTGATGAGTTAGGATTACGTGTTCCTGCCGATATTTCCATTGTCGGCTACGACAATATCCGTAATGCACGCTATTTCACACCAGCTTTAACCACGGTTCACCAGCCGAAAGAGCGTTTAGGACAAATGGCTTTTTCCATGTTACTCGACCGTATTGTGAATAAACGCGAGGATGCACAAACTATCGAAGTACACCCGCGCCTAGTAGAACGTCGCTCTGTTGCCGATGGTCCATTTATTGATTATCGCCGCTGATCCCCTTCATTAACGAAGCCATTCCTCATTTAAGGTTTGGCTATCGCCTAGATAATCTAATAGCCAAGTTAATGCCGGCGATTCGCTTTTATCAACCCATGTTAGACAGCACGGACTGTCTGGCAAGGGTTGTGCTAAGGTAAGGGTAACCAACTTACCTTGTTCGATTAATAGCTCCGCTCGGTGCCAAGGCACCATACCAACACATAATCCTGCTAATAAACACTCAAGCCCCATATCCCATGAAGGCACTATCATTCGGCGCTGATTATTTAATGCCCAAGTATCTCGTTTTGGTAAACTACGTGAGGTATCTTCTAAACATAAACTAGGATAAGGCCGTAACTCATCATCGGTTAAAGGATGTGCCGCGCTTGCAAGAGGATGATCAGCATGACACACACATCGCCACGGCATAAAGCCCATATCTTTAAAACTATAACGTTCACCAATAGGTGAAGCTCTGGTGGCACCAATAGCCAAATCAACACGCCCGTTCACTAATGAATCCCAGACACCGTTAAAAACTTCAGGATAAACATAGAGTTCGATATCAGGAAAATGGCGATAAAAGTCCAGAATAAGTTGCTGTGTTCTAGCCGGTTTGACAATACCATCCACGGCAATGCTAAACTGCCCCCGCCAGCCATTTGAGACTTGCTGGCACATATGGCGAGTGTCATTCATTTTTTTGATAACAGAACGGGCTTCTTTAATAAAGATCTTACCCGCATCGGTTAATTCAACATCACGATGCCGGCGTTCAAACAAAGGAACGGCAAGCCATTCTTCTAATTGTCTCACGGTGTAACTCACCGCGGAGGGTACTCTGTGCAATTCTTGAGCGGCTGAGCTAAAACTCCCCGTTCTAGCGACAGCATCAACGACCTCTAGCGAGTATTCTGACCACATAATATTTATTCCTTTGAATTTTTTTCACAGCATTAACCAAATATTCCCGTTTCACAAGTAAAATCACTCTTAGCTACAATATATAAAATGTTTTACATCACATAACATAGAAAATTAAAATGACTTTAAAGAATTCCACACAATCAAAAACACCTTCTCTCTTTATGGTGTATCTCGCCTGCCTTAGTATGCTGGGCTATTTAGCTATCGATATGTATCTGCCTGCATTTGGTATGATGCAACGCGAATTATCAATCAGTGAAGGCGCCGTCAGTAACAGCTTAAGTATCTTTCTATTTGGCTTTGCTGTCGCTCAACTACTTTGGGGGCCACTCTCAGACAAATTGGGGCGTAAGCCTATTTTACTTATTGGGCTAAGTTTCTTCTCCCTAGGTTGTCTAGGTATGCTTTGGGTAGATAGTGCTGCCGGTTTACTAACCATGCGCTTCTTACAAGCCTTTGGCGTCTGCTCTGCAGCCGTTATTTGGCAAGCACTAGTGATAGACCGTTTTGATGAGTCTCGCGCTCAACACGTTTTCGCATCAATTATGCCATTGGTCGCCCTTTCCCCAGCCTTAGCGCCACTCATTGGTGCTTTTCTGTTAAACCACGGTGGCTGGCGCATGATCTTTATGTTGCTGATGGCAATTACTCTTGTATTAATGCTACCCACATTGATGCTAAAAAATATTAAACAAAAATCAGTTATTGATGCAGGCCCATCTACAGTATCATTTTTAACTTTGCTTAAGTCACCTATCTATGCCGGTAACGTATTAGTTTACGCTTCCTGTAGTGCGGGTTTCTTTGCTTGGTTAGCAGGCTCTCCGATTATCCTTGAGAAGATGGGTTATTCACCACAAGATATCGGCTTAAGCTATATTCCACAAACCATCGCATTTATGGTAGGTGGTTATGGTTGTCGCATTTTATTATCAAAAATGTCGGGTAAGACACTGTTACCTTTATTGTTAATTGGCTACGCAGTGAGCATGACAGCGTTGTTCTTAGTCGCCAAATATACACACCCAACATTAACAACAATTTTAATTCCATTTTGTATTATGGCTGTGATGAACGGTGCTTCTTATCCCATTGCCGTCTCTAATGCGCTATCAGCCTACCCGGAAGTGAGTGGTAAAGCTGCCGCATTGCAAAATGCGCTACAATTAGGTCTATGTAGTTTAGCAAGCTTTATTGTCTCAGCCTTTATTAGCCAACAGCCATTAATTAATACCACAGCGATTATGGCACTCACGGCTATTCCAATGGCGCTGGGTTACTTTATTCAACGTAATAAATCCGTTAGCAAACACACAGTTCAGGCGACAGAATAACGCCACACCCTGCTTTTAGGAAAATTCTTAAAAAAGGCCATTTGTATAAAATGGCCTTTTTATTTTCTAGAGAAAACCTATTTACATCTCTATACTTGTTCAAACGCTTAAGCGTTTTATTCATTTTTCTTTCGGATTTTGAGGCATTAAACAGATAATTTGCTGATTATGTCAGATTAGTTCTCTTAATAATTTTATTCATTCAATCTGTGTTGAATTCAATATTGTTTTAACTCTACCAATCTGCATTATCCTTTCTTGCTTCATGCCTCAAAACCCGCTTAGTTTACGCCGGAGAGTATATGAGTACATCTTGTGTAGAAGAAGGCCGAAAGACCTCCAATGATCCTTATCAACGGATCGCATCAGAGCTGCTCGCTCAAGCAGACATTCATATCAATGGTTCTGAACCTTATGATATCCAAGTGCATAATAAAGATTTTTATAAAAGAGTATTACAACAAGGCTCATTAGGTCTCGGTGAAAGCTATATGGATGGTTGGTGGGACTGCGAACGTCTTGATATATTCTTTCATAAAGTTTTACGAGCAGGTCTTGAAAATAAATTGCCAAGTAACTGGCGCGATATTTTAAAAATAGCCATGGCACGCATTTTTAATTTACAAACACAAAAAAGAGCGTGGATGGTGGGTAAAGAGCATTACGATTTAGGTAACGACCTCTTTACCGCAATGTTAGATCCTTATATGCAATATTCCTGTGGATATTGGAAGGATGCGGATAGCTTAGAAGTTGCTCAACAGCACAAACTCGACCTTATTTGCCGTAAGTTAGAGCTAAAACCAGGTATGACATTGCTCGATATTGGCTGTGGCTGGGGTGGTCTTGCTGCTTATGCTGCCAAAAACTATGGCGTTTCTGTTACAGGGGTGACCATCTCAGTTGAACAACAGAAATTAGCACAAGAGCGCTGTAAAGGTCTTGATGTCAATATCATCTTAGAAGATTACCGTGACTTAAACGAGCAGTTCGACCGTATCGTTTCTGTTGGTATGTTCGAGCATGTTGGCCCGAAAAACTATGCCACTTACTTTGATGTCGCTCGTCGTAATATCAAAGAAGATGGACTATTTTTATTACATACCATTGGTTCTAATCACAATAAAGTTAATGTCGATAGTTGGATAAGTAAATATATTTTCCCTAACGGTTGTTTGCCGTCTATTCAAAAAACCGCTGAGGCAATGGAAAATAAATTTGTTATGGAAGATTGGCATAATTTTGGTGCCGATTATGACAAAACCTTAATGGCATGGTATGAGCGTTTTTTAGCTAGCTGGCCTGAAATTGAATCTAACTATACACCTCGTTTTAAACGCATGTTTAGCTACTACTTGAATGCTTGTGCGGGTGCTTTCCGCGCCAGAGATATTCAGTTATGGCAAATTATGTTAAGCCCGAAAGGTAGAATAGGTGGATTACGCACACCTCGCTGATTTTTAGCTATCAATAGAGGTAAAAATCCCGTTTTCCATAGACTGAAAAACGGGATTTTTTAATTCTAGTCGTCTGATAACAGACTATATTATTTTTCGTTTTCTTCTTCGTGTGTTGCTTGAAGCTTAACCGTTAATGCTTGTTGCGCCATAACACGCTCTACGGTATCAACAATCGCCTGAGTTTGTGGATCTAACTCAATATTAACTTTATCCCCCAAACGCTTACGACCTAACGTCGTTCTATCGCGAGTCTCAGGGATCAGATGGACACAGAAACGATTATTAACCACATCACCAATAGTTAAACTAATACCATCAATGCCAATAAAACCTTTATGCAAAATATACTTCATCAATGTCTGATCAAAAATACGAAACCAGATCTGTAAGTTATTTTCTGAAGTAATAATTTTCGCAATTTCAGCCGTAGTGACAATATGACCAGACATCACATGACCACCAATTTCATCGCCATATTTGGCCGCTCGTTCAATATTAACTTCTGAACCAACCGTTAACTCGCCCAAATTAGTTAAGCGCAGCGTCTCTTTCACTAAATCGAAACTAATTTTATTGCCATCGATTTTTGTGACGGTTAAGCAACAACCATTGTTAGCAATCGAAGCTCCTGTTTCTAAGTTATTGACTAACTCGGAAGGTAATTCAATGATATGGGTACGGAAATCACCTTTATCTTCAATGGCAATAACACGTCCTTTTCCCTGAACAATACCTGTAAACATCTCACATCTCCTTGGACTGATAAGCGAGTTTATCTTAATTAATTTAGTGTAATCAGGATAACATAAGTGATATTACACAAAGGGATCATTATTGCCTTCTCCCCTTATGATGTTTGCCATCAAATATAACGTAAAACCACTTATTTACTTATCAAAATTCTGTGGTTGAAAAACGTCATATCTTTCATTGATAATTAAACATTTATCATTAGAATATGTTTGCTTAAGGATTATTTTACGCCATATTAACATGTGACGTTCTTTCCTCCCTTCCGTCTTATTATAATGAATAAAGGTGTATGCGTGCAGAAGTATATAAAAGAAGCGCGTAGCTTACTTGCTCTTGGTATCCCTGTTATCATCGCTCAATTCTCCCAAACTGCTATGGGAGTAGTTGATACCGTGATGGCAGGTGCTGTCAATGCCACAGAAATGTCTGCGGTTGCTGTAGGTACGTCGATTTGGTTGCCAACGATTTTATTAGGTCAAGGTATATTAATGGCATTGACCCCCATCGTTGCACAATTAAATGGTTCAGGACAACGAAAGCATATTGCTAATCGTACACAGCAAGGTTTTTGGCTTGCCACTTTTTTATCCATCATGGTCATTGCCATTCTTTATAACAGCCGTTTTATTATTGAAGCGCAACATGATATCGAGCCTGAGCTAGCAGAAAAAGCCATTGGATTTATTCATGCCATTATGTGGGGTGCTCCTGGTTGTCTCTATTATCAAGTGCTGAGAAGCCAATGTGAGGGATTATCAAAAACAAAACCAGGCATGATCATCGGCTTTATTGGATTATTAATTAATATTCCTGTTAACTACGCCTTTATTTACGGTAAATTTGGTGCCCCACAATTAGGTGGGATTGGTTGTGGTGTGGCAACCGCCTCTGTTTTTTGGGCGATGTTCTTAATGATGCGCTACTATGTGCGTCGAGCACCAACACAACGGGATGTTATGCCCAAAAAACGCCTAGTGTTACCTGAATTCCACACAATAAAACGTATTACATTGTTAGGGTTACCTGTAGGGCTAGCACTATTTTTTGAAGTAACACTGTTTGCTGTTGTGGCATTATTAGTTTCACCATTAGGTGTAACGGCTGTTGCAAGTCACCAGATAGCCCTTAATTTTAGCTCATTAATGTTTATGTTCCCTCTTTCCTTGGGAATAGCTGCAACAATTCGTGTGGGTTATAACCTTGGGCAACGTTCTACAGAGCAAGCTCGTACTTCAGCCATTACAGCCCTTGCTGTCGGATTAATGCTGGCAAGTTGTACCGCTATTTTCTCTATTATTTTTAGAGAAAAAATTGCTTTAATGTATAACGATAATATTGAAGTGGTGACATTAGCCTCTCATCTTATGTTATTCGCCGCACTTTATCAGTTGTCAGATTCCGTACAGGTTATTGGTTCAGGGGTATTACGGGGTTATAAAGATACTCGCTCTATCTTTTTTATTACCTTTATCGCTTATTGGGTAATTGGTTTGCCTTCCGGATATCTCTTGGGACGAACGGATTATATTGTTGAAGCAATGGGGCCTGCGGGGTTCTGGATTGGTTTTATTTTAGGTTTAACCGCTTCTGCAATTATGATGGGAACACGTATTTGGTGGATCCAGCGTCAATCTGATGAGGTTGTCTTATTACGCTCGGAGCGTTAATACTTCCATTAAAGCGTTAAAAAGCGTTATTTTTTGGCAAAGGAATGACACAAATATCAACAAATAGCTTTAAATACGAGCAGTTGAATACAAATTTGTGTTTTTCCTCTTGCCAGAAGCAAATCATCTCGCTAATATTCGTCTCCGTTGTCACCCAGAATAAAGAATGCGTCCATAGCTCAGTTGGTTAGAGCACCACCTTGACATGGTGGGGGTCGGTGGTTCGAGTCCACTTGGACGCACCATTTACTCTGAACAACATTTCAATACAGTGCGTCCATAGCTCAGTTGGTTAGAGCACCACCTTGACATGGTGGGGGTCGGTGGTTCGAGTCCACTTGGACGCACCATTTCTCTTTCTTAATTCTTGTTATATTTCGTGTTACCTCCCCTACACCACAACAAAATGATTACGCAAAATTTAATTGCGCAACAAAACGCTTAAAAAACAAGCAATCAGAGCCCTATTTTGATCACATCACTTAAATTTACCTTTTTTCGATTTTCTTCATGGAAATTAACCTCTATAATACAAAACATAATTTTGTTGAAAGGTTTCAGCGTATTGATTTACAGGCATCTTTAGAAAACAGAACAAATGAATCATGATAGACTATAATGTAAGATGTCTAGCAATCTTTTATACAAAATAGTGACAAAATTTTTATCATGTTGTTGGAGCCACTCACATGTTGCGCAACTTATTAGCTAGAAATGAATGCACTTATCGTGTTTCGCACTGTTAAGATGATTGATATAACCCAACAACATTAATCCTTATTCATCCATTACAATAGAATCATTAATAGACTGCCATGAAAAAGACAAAAATTGTTTGCACCATCGGGCCAAAAACCGAATCTGAAGAAAAACTGACTCAATTACTGGACGCAGGCATGAACGTAATGCGTCTAAACTTCTCTCACGGTGACTATGAAGAGCATGGCAACCGTATCAAAAACCTGCGTAATGTCTGCGCAAAAACAGGCAAAAAAGCAGCCATTTTATTAGATACTAAAGGACCTGAGATCCGCACCATTAAATTAGAAGGTGGTAACGATGTCTCTTTAGTTGCAGGTCAGACTTTTACCTTTACAACAGATACTTCTGTTGTTGGTAATAAAGATCGCGTTGCGGTCACTTATGACGGTTTCGCAAGAGACTTAACTGTCGGCAATACCGTATTAGTCGATGACGGCCTTATCGGTATGAAAGTCATTAAAGTCACTGATACTGAAGTGGTATGTGAAGTACTCAACAACGGTGATTTAGGCGAAAATAAAGGCGTTAACTTACCAGGTGTTTCTATCGGCTTACCGGCATTAGCAGAAAAAGATAAACAAGATCTTATCTTTGGTTGCGAACAAGGCGTTGACTTTGTTGCCGCTTCTTTTATTCGTAAACGTTCAGATGTTGAAGAGATGCGTGCTCACTTAAAAGCACACGGTGGCGAAAACATCATGATCATCTCTAAAATTGAAAACCAAGAAGGTTTAAATAACTTTGACGAAATTTTAGAAGCTTCTGACGGTATCATGGTTGCACGTGGTGACTTAGGTGTTGAGATCCCTGTTGAAGAAGTTATCTTTGCACAAAAAATGATGATCGAAAAATGTAACGCTGCGCGTAAAGTGGTTATCACTGCAACACAGATGTTAGATTCCATGATCAAAAATCCACGGCCTACTCGTGCAGAAGCAGGTGACGTTGCCAATGCTATTTTAGATGGTACTGATGCTGTTATGCTATCCGGTGAAAGTGCGAAAGGTAAATATCCAGTAGAAGCTGTGACTATTATGGCGACTATCTGTGATCGTACTGATCGCATCATGAAATCACGTTTAGAGTCTTACCAATTAGGTGCTAAATTACGTGTAACAGAAGCTGTTTGTCGTGGTGCTGTAGAAATGGCGGAGAAATTAGATGCTCCTCTTATCGTTGTAGCAACTTATGGCGGTAAATCAGCGCGCTCTATCCGTAAATATTTCCCAACAGCGCCTATCTTAGCATTAACAAATAATGAAGAGACCGCACGCCAATTACTGTTAGTGAAAGGTGTGACAACACAATTAGTTAATAAAATTGCTTCTACTGATGACTTCTACCGTATCGGTAAAGATGCAGCATTATCAAGTGGCTTAGCCCATGCAGGTGATCGTGTTGTTATGGTTACAGGTGCACTGGTTGATAGTGGAACGACAAATACTTCATCAGTACACGTTCTGTAATACTCGATTATAGCTAATTTGTAATTAAAAAATTTAAGCCATCCGTTTTAACGGATGGCTTTTTTATCGCTACTTTTTATAAAAAACATCACATTGAACTACTGCCAAAGAGATTATTTCTGTTGCTGACTATCATGATCTGTTTTATCTATTGGCACTAAATAATGCGTTGAACGAGCACGAGGATGGATAAAAAAGTGTCCTTTCGGTGCATTATGACTCTTAATATGGATCATCGATACATTGGCTTTATTACCTTTGCGAGAGCACGCATAAATAATAAAAGGTAAAGCAAAAATAATAATAAAACTCACCACTAGCAATGAAACATACGTTGTATCACTGCTGCCACCGGGTAAAGAGCTAGGTGGGAAGAATGAAACAACAAAAGCTAAAATAGACACAATCAGACCGACAACGGCCACTAATAATTTAACACCTTTACCACCGGGAATATTAAATGCACGTTTTTTATCAGCTTGCTTGCAAACCAAATGCATATAGCCAATAAACAGCATAAAGTAGCTACATAGATAAATCACCACCGTCAGCGCTAAAGCAATAAGAAATGACATATTGCCCCCACCACCGGTGTTAGTCAGCACCACTATAGCAATAGTAGTAATAATTAGCTGAGTGATCACTAAAGCTACCGGTACACCATTTTTATTTACTTTAGCCAGTGTTGGCGGAAGAATACCTTGTTGTGCAGCCACAAACATTCCCCGTGAAGGCCCAACGATCCACGACGCAATTTCAGCCAAGACGCCAAGCAATAATAGTGCAGCAATAATTTTAACCGCCCAAACTAATCCGCTACTAAAATGGCTGACTAAAACACTAAAGGTTTCAACCACCCCCGCAGATAAGTTGATTTCGTTATGAGGGATCACTGCAGCAACAGATAAACCGCCAATAGAGCTTAAGCATATTGCCACAATCATTAATAAAAACATGGCAAGCGGATAATCACGGCCCGGATTTTTCATTTCGTTGACGTGAGTGGCTGAGGCTTCCACGCCCATATAGCTTAAAATAAAGGCCACAAAAACCACTAAAGTACCAATCTGAGTAAAATCAGGGAAAAAGGTTTTACTGCTGATTTCTATTGCTAAAGGCGCACCACTGACCAGATAACTAATAGCTAAAAGCACTAAAATGATTGCTGGTAATAATATCCCCGCGAAGAAACCTAATTTAGCAATAGTAGCCGTGTATTTAGTTCCGCCAAATTGAGTTAAAGCTAATCCCCATAAAATCACTAATGCGGCAATCGTTTTGGTGAGCGGATCGGTATTTAACTCAGGCCAATCAAGAATATAAGATAATGCTCCTAATACGAAATAAAGCATTGGAATAAAACCAATCGCTATTTGTAAATAACCAAAAGAGATCGCCGCAAATCCCCAGCGCTCCCCTAGCGTATTAGATACCCAAGCAAATACGCCCCCTTCTTGCCATCCTTCAACGGTTGCCATTTCAGCTGCACATAATGCAACAGGAATAAACCACAACAAACCGCCTAGTAATAAGAAAAAGACTAGACTAAAGCCGGAAGTTGCAAAAGTTGGATACTCATAGACCGCCATCACCATGGATGCAGTTATGGCAAAAAAACCTAATAATGTGAGCTGTTTTGAGGCAGAACTTGTTGCAGATGTCGCCATGCTCATTCTCCTACGTGTATACAATGAAATAATGGTGTGCAGATAATCAAGGCTGGAGAAAAAGAGTCTATTTCTCCAACCTATTACCAAATAAAAGAGCCTGTTTAGCTGTGGTTAAAGCCACCGCCATCCTCTTCAGATAAAGGTGTGCTGACAGGATGTTTTTCGAAATAATCGAGAGTACGTTTCATATCTTCTATCAGTAATGTCGCCAAATCTAAACTCACACCATGACGAACAAGAATACGTTGAATAACTAAATCTTGGCGATCAGCAGGCATAGAATAAGCGGGTACTTGCCAGCCACGGCTACGCAATTTATCAGCGATGTCATATAAGGAGTAGCTTACCTTAGCCTCTTTTTTCAGTTTCCACGCTAATGCAGGTATTCCTTTTTGACTATCACCACTGAAGATCATTTCAAAAGGCCCTAGCTTTTCAATTTCTCGAGCAAGGTATTGCGCGGTGTGATAACAGGCATTGTGGATCTTCGCATACCCTTCTCTACCAAGACGCAAGAAATTATAGTATTGAGCAATAATTTGCCCACCGGGACGTGAGAAATTAAGCGCAAAGGTTGGCATATTACCGCCAAGGTAGTTCACATTAAAAATAAGCTCTTCCGGTAAGTCTTTAGCTTCTCGCCATACTACCCAACCAGAGCCCAATGGCGCTAAACCAAACTTATGGCCTGATGAGTTAATGGATTTAACACGCGGTAAACGGAAATCCCATTCTAAATCAGGTGCACAGAAAGGCGCTAAAAAGCCACCACTCGCACCATCGACATGAATAGGAATATCAAGTCCGGTCTCTTTTTGTAGTTGATCGAGTGCATCATGTACCGCTTTTACTGGCTCATAAGTACAGGTGAAGGTCACCCCTAATGTTGGCACTACACCGATAGTATTTTCATCAACACGTTTAATGACCTCTTCAGGACTCATCATCAAGCGATCACCTTCAAGCGGGATCTCTCTGAGTTCAACGTCAAAATAACGGGCAAATTTATGCCAACAGACTTGAACTGGCCCACAAATAAGATTTGGTTTATCTGTCGCTTTTCCAGCAGCAAGGCGTTTTTTACGCCATTGCCATTTTAATGCAAGTCCCCCCAGCATTGCCGCTTCAGAGGAGCCAATGGTTGAACAACCTAGGGTATCGAGTGGATCGGGTGAGTGCCATAAATCAGCAAGCATATGAACACAACGGTTTTCAATTTCTGCCGTTTGTGGATATTCATCTTTATCTATCATGTTCTTATCGATAGATAAATTCATCAAATCACGGATCTCATCATCTACCCAGGTTTGACAAAATGTGGCCAGATTTTGTCTTGAATTGCCATCTAGCATCAGCTCATCCCTTACAGCATCAAAAACATGACGAGGATGGCTCTCTTGTTGCGGAAAATGTGTTTTCGGTAAGGATTGTGATAAATCAACCGATGCATAAACATCATCGAGTGAGCTATAACTTGGCGTTTTTTTATTCATCTTGAAATTACCTTTACTAATTATTATTACATTAGTGACTAAATGATTTTAAATACCTACTTTAAAAGATAGTCTAATAATTCCAGTAATGAAAAATTTTTTATATTTTATGAAAACAACGAGAGTATATTTATCAAATCAGCTTTAACACTCCACAAGAAATAACAACTCATTGATTTTAAATGATATTAATAATATTCCACTTGCTTTTATGTTAATTTATTTATGTACATTTAGAATAAAATATTTGTACTATAATAAAACTTGAATTATGAGAAATAACCTTTATAGCATTAAGTAATAACACTTAATTTAAAATATAAATGTAAATGAAATTTTAAATCTAAGTTTTAAAATTAATAATTATTTAATTTAGATTTGATTTAATAAGGAACAAAAAAAGATGATAGAAAATAACCGACACCCCTTCGCTTGCACAACACTTGCGATTACTGACAAGAAAAAACGTGTTTATCATGGTCGGACAATGGAGTTTTCTTCTGATGAGCCAACGTCTATCTTAGCTTATTATCCACAAGGTCATACTTTTCAGCAAAATGCCCCTGATGGAACCCCCGGATTAAAGTACAGCGTTAAATATCCTTTTATGGCTATTACCGCTCCTATTAACTTATCGGGTACCAAAGATGTACTTGAAGGTGTAAATAGTCAGGGACTCTCTTTTAGCTTAAATATGCTACCTAACTCTAAGTTAGATGATCTCGATCCCCAATATTACGCAAGCTCTGTTCCTATTGCTGCTATTGGTGAGTGGGCATTAGGACAATATGCGACGGTTAAAGAGTTAAAAGAGATTATCCCCCAAACCCATTTTTGGTCACAAAAGCTATTATTGTTACGTAACTTACCAAGCCCTTTCCATTACGCATTTTATGATAAAACCGGTGATTGTATTGTTGTCGAAGTCTCTGATGGTAAATTACATATTTATGATAATCCTACCTATTGCATGACCAATGGCCCTATTTTCCCGTGGCATTTAACTAATTTAAACAACTACACTCATCTTTCTAATATCAACGTTTCCAGTAGCACATTAGGTCGTATTAAAATCAACCAACCTGATAGTGGTATTGCATTAGCAACATTACCTAGCTCAGATACTTCTGTAGATAGATTTATTCGTGCAGTTTATTATTCAACCTATTACCACAAAGTTTCTGATCCTGATAAACAGCTTATTGAGCTTGCCCATATCATGAATCGCTTCGATCGCCCTAAAGATGCAACCATTGATCCACTATTAGGTAATGATACGCTAACTAAACTTCATACTAGTGAATTTTCTGTCTGGACGGCGCTAACTGATTTAGAACGGGGGATCTTTTTCTTCAGAGGCTACAACAACTTAAACTTTCAAAAGTTCACACTTGAGTCATTTAAAAATGAAAGTAGCGCGGTTTTTATTAAGGTCAATTTGGAAGAGGCATTGTAAAATGCTTTAGATAGAAACTAAAATAGTTTAGCACGGAGAAAATTTTTTTATATCAGACTTTTACGAATAAAAATCTTTTGTGAAATAACACGCATTTTTTATACTGGTTATTTGCTTGTTGTAGGTTATTTTTCATATTGTCATATAAAGAGTAAGTAGTTATAGCTAGTTATAAATAAATTCTGTATTTTCTTATAACTGTGCCATACTTACTAGTGGCTTCATACAAAATGCTACTTGTTCCTTTAAACAAACTAATAATAGAGGTTGTCACAATGAAAGCAAAAATTGTACTAGGTGCGGTAATTCTGGCTTCAGGCCTATTAGCAGGTTGTTCTTCTAGCAACAACGCACAATTAGACCAAATCTCTTCTGATGTAAACCGTTTAAATACGCAAGTTCAACAACTAAGTAGTGATGTTCAATCAGCTAACGCTCAAGCAAAAGCCGCTTATGATGAAGCAGCTCGTGCTAATCAGCGTCTAGATAACCAAGTAACTACTTATAAAAAATAATTTGACTGCTTAATAAGCTGAAAACGTAAAGTCAGCTTTAATTAATAATAAAAAGCAGATACCTATGAAGTATCTGCTTTTTTTCATCATTGAATATCTATCATCAATATGCGGTTACATCGACCGGTATACCTGAACGACGAATAATTTCTGCATCCACTTTTGCTTTATCCACTTTGCCACTTTCATACCAAGCCGTAAATTGTTTAGTAAACGTTAGGGGCATCGTCTGGGGATCGTCATCTTCATTTTGTGAGAGTGGTTGGTGCACTTCAATAAATTGCTTACCATCTGCAGTCTCAGTAAATTTAATTGGTTTATTGATCACTTGAACCCGACTGCCTTTGGGTACCACATTAAACAGTGTTTCAATATCATCAGGACGTAATCTAATACAGCCAGAACTCACTCTTAAGCCAATACCAAAATCGGCATTAGTACCATGAATAAGATACTCACCACGACTGTGCGCTAATCTTAACGCATATGCCCCCATTGGATTATCTGGCCCTGCTGGTACCACTGCCGGTAATGTGATCCCCTTAGCCGCATAATTTTTACGAATATTGGCTGTCGGCGTCCAAGTCGGATCTTTAATCAATTGAGAAACAGATGTCACCATTTCAGGCGTTTCCCGCCCTAATTGGCCAATACCGATAGGATAGACATCAACGGTTCCCCCTTCTTTGGGATAGTAATAGAGGCGCAATTCTGCCAGATTAATGACAATACCTTTACGCACGGTATCAGGTAAGATCATCTGTAAGGGAATTTGTAGTGTTTTACCCGCTTCGGGTAATAGAGGATCAATACCTGGGTTGGCTTCCATCATATTTAGCAAACCTACTTGATATTGTGCAGCGATCGTTTCTAAAGAACGTTTATCATCAGGAACGGTGTAAGAAACATTTTCCCCAATGATACGTGAGCCATCCGTAGGTAGCAGGTATTCATGTGCATAAGTTAAGTGACTGCTCATCCCTAACAGCGATGCACCCAATAAGGTTAACCATTTCTTCATTGTTGATCCCGTGTGTTAGCAATAAAATAAACTGACTATTATCATGATAACATTCTCATCGTTATGATTATCATATAATAAGTCAGTTTAGAACATTAATATGGGATCGGGTAACATTTATGCTACAGTGTATTCCGAAAAGCGTTTCATTAACCGTGTTACCATAGCGTGTAGCCCTTGAGTACGAGATGGCGTCAAATGACTTTCCAGTGCTAATGTCGAGAAATAGTGGTTAACATCAGTGGCGAGAGCTTGCTCTACCGTTTTACCTTGAAAAAGAATAATCACTAATGCCACTAATCCTTTAACAATACCTGCATCGCTATCACCGGCTAAAATCAGCTGCTTATGCTCATCTAATTCAACCGCTATCCAGACTTGGCTCTGACAACCTTCAATAAAATTAGCCGCCGTTCTTTGTTCATCTGTTAATGGTGGTAAGCGTTCTCCTAGCTCCATCATATAAAGATAACGTTGCTCCCAATCCTGACAACGAGAAAAATTGCGTAATAATTTTGCTTCATCAGGCAAAGCCGCAATTGCCATGAATAACCTCTTTTTTAATTGTTAGCCTAATAGTTTTTCAATGCGTAACAACGCATTAACCAGTGCATCAATATCCGCTTTATTATTGTATAATCCCAACGAAGCGCGACACATGGCAGGAACCTGATAATAGTCCATAATTGGCATCGCACAGTGATGACCCGTACGAATAGCAATACCATAGTTATCAAGAAAAGTTCCCACATCATAAGCGTGATGCTTACCTAAATTAAATGCTATCACACCTTGACGCGCTTCATTACCATAAAGCGTTAATGATTTTACTTTGGTTAATTGTTGTTGTGCATATTGCATTAAGCTATTTTCATATGCAGCAATCTTATCCATACCAAATTGAGCAAGATATTCCAATGCTGCCCCTAAGCCAATGATACCGATAATATTAGGCGTTCCAGCTTCAAATCGCCACGGCGCATCCGCGTAGGTAATATCACCATTGATATGCACATGTTTTATCATAGCGCCACCCCCTTCCCATGGAGGTAATTCATCAAGTAGCGCTTTTTTGCCATATAGCAAACCAATCCCTGTCGGACCATAAAGTTTATGGCCACTACATACAAAAAAATCACAATCTAACGCACTAACATTGATAGCTTGATGCATCGCACTTTGTGCCCCATCAACTAAAATATGTAACTCGCCCCCTTGCTGAGCCGAATACTCTCTAGCTTGGCAAATAATTTCAGCAATAGGATTGACGGTTCCCAGTACATTAGACTGATGAGTGATCGCCAGTAACTTAGTTCTGTTATCAATTAATTGGGGTAATTGCGCTAAATCGAGTTGCCCATTAGCGAGCAGAGGAATAACACGGACATGAAAACCATACTGTTTTGCTAACATATACCACGGCACTATATTCGCGTGGTGTTCCATTTCAGTAATGATAATGTTATCACCATCATTTAGGAAACGATGGCTATAACTGTAAGCGACTAAATTGATCCCTTCTGTCGTTCCTTTTACAAAAACGATTTCTTCTTCACTCTTTGCACCTAAGAAATGTGCTGCTTGCTTACGAACATTCTCCACTAAGGTGGTGGCGTTTGCACTTAATGTGTGAATGCCGCGGTGAACCGCGGCATATTGTGTTAAGGCAAACTGTTTTTCACGCTCCATGACACAAGCGGGTTTTTGCGCACTTGCGGCACTGTCGAGATAGACTAAAGGTTTTTCTTTCACCTGTTGGGAGAGAATAGGAAAGTCATCCCGCGCTTTTTCAATGGAATGTGTCATCATGCCTTTTTATACCTCTGATAAGCGTTGATTTATTCTCTCTAGAACATGAGTTTTGATCACACTATTTTCTAATGATTCCGTTAATTCGGCAGCAAATGCATGAATGATCATTTTGCGAGCTTCACTTAACGCAATACCTCGTGAACGTAGATAAAATAGTTGCTCATCATCAATACGCCCAACCGTTGCACCATGACTACATTTCACATCATCAGCATAGATCTCAAGTTGTGGCTTAGTATCAATTTGTGCTTTATCACCTAATAACAAGTTGTTATTGGTCATTTGACCATCTGTTTTCAGCGCTTGAGGGGTGACTGTGATCATGCCATTAAATACGGCTTTCCCTGCATCCATTGCAATACTTTTATGTAATTGACGGCTTAGGCAATTTTTCTCACCATGCACGAGCCAAGTACGAGTATCGGCAATTTCGTTCGCTTTGGGTAATACCACACTATTCATTGATAGCTCACTGTTCTCACCCGTCAGTGCAGCGCTAGTATGGTGACGACTCAGTTTATTCCCCAACAAGAATGCGTAACTATTAACACGAGCATCTCGTCCAATGCTTAAATCGTTATGGGCAAAATGTTGGCTAATGTCATTTTCAAAACCAAGTTTAATATGGTTGAACGAGGCATTATCACCAATAGTGGCGGTTAATCTCGCCCCAGTAAAATGGCGGTTTTCACCATCACTGCTAATATAGTGTTCAATCACTTGCATCTGAGCATTAGCGCCAACATCAAGATGGAAACGATAGTTAGCACTGTTAACTTCTTGCCCTGCATGACCTTGTGTAATATTAAGGATATAAAGCGGTTTATCTGCCACTACGCCTTTTTTCAAGGTAATGAATAGCGGCTGTTGCGCTAAACTTTCAACTAAATGCAAGAACACTTCACCATTAATGGCTTGCGGTAATTCACTTTGGTTATCCAGTAATGTCACTTGGTATGGACCAAAATCTTGACTACTTTCAGCCGGTGAAAATGCACCATTAACCATCACGATACGGTAGCAATCAAATGAGAGCGCCCGTTGCTCAATTAAATCTTGTACCTCAAAAGGTGGCAACATTTGATATTGCTGACTGAGCGTCTCATCTAATGGCGTATAATGCCAATCTTCGTGTCGATAAGCTGGAAAACCCACTTTTTCCACTTGTAGCCAGTGATTACGTGCATTTAAATTATCTTCCCCTTTACGCTGTTGATATAGCGCAGAGAATTGTTTTAATGCCTGTTGATTACGCTGTTCTACTTGATGCTGTTTTTCACGTTTCTCATTGAGGGTCAATAAGCCAGCCATAACCTTGTTCCTCCAATTTTTGTGCTAATGAAAAATCACCTGATTTAATGATTTTTCCTTGGTAAAGCACATGCACATAATCAGGTTTAATATAATCAAGGATACGTTGATAGTGAGTCACCACGATAAAGGCGCGTTTACCATCACGTAAGCTATTGACACCATTAGCGACAATTTTTAACGCATCGATATCAAGTCCTGAGTCGGTTTCATCTAAGATACACAGTTCAGGTTCAAGGGCAGCCATTTGCAAAATATCGTTACGTTTTTTCTCACCACCGGAAAAACCTACGTTAACAGAACGAGTTAACAAATCTTGAGGCATATCCAATAGTTTGATTTTATCTTCAATAAAATCTTCAAAATCAAAGCGATCTAACGGCTCTTGGCCTCGATATTCTCTTACCGCATTGACTGAGGATTGTAAGAAAAACTGGTTACTGACACCGGGGATCTCTACTGGGTATTGAAATGCCATAAAGATACCTTCACCCGCTCGCTCTTCAGGCTCTAATTCCAGTAGATCTTTGTTTTTAAAAGTCACACTACCTTCATCAACTTCATACTCTTCGCGACCTGCTAAGGTTGCGGATAATGTACTTTTACCTGAACCGTTTGGCCCCATGATAGCGTGCACTTCGCCGGCACGTACTTGCAAATCTAATCCTTTAAGAATTTCATTGCCTTCAACACTGACATGTAAATTTTTAATATCTAACATAATATATGCCTTCGGTATTTTTATACCCAGAATTTGGTTAATGGTTAACCAACGCTATGTTCTAAGCTGATTGCTAATAATTTTTGTGCTTCTACAGCAAATTCCAGCGGTAATTCTGAGAACACGTCCTTACAAAATCCATTGACAATCATTGAGATTGCATCGTCTTCACTTAATCCACGTTGACGGCAGTAAAATAACTGATCTTCACCAATACGTGACGTTGTCGCTTCATGCTCTAATTGTGCTGAGTTATTCATGACTTCAACATAAGGGAAGGTGTGAGCACCACACTCTGTGCCAATTAACATTGAGTCACATTGTGTGTAGTTACGTGCATTCTGCGCACCAGGTAACACTTTCACCAAACCGCGATAACTATTTTGACTTTTACCCGCAGAAATACCCTTAGAAATAATAGTTGATTTGGTATTTTTACCGATGTGGATCATCTTGGTTCCCGTGTCAGCTTGTTGGTTACCATTGGTCAGTGCCACTGAGAAAAATTCAGCCGTTGAATTATCTCCTTTTAAGATAACACTTGGGTATTTCCAAGTGATCGCTGAACCTGTTTCAGATTGAGTCCACGACATTTTAGCGTTCTCACCTTCACAAAGGGCACGCTTAGTGACGAAGTTAAGAATTCCGCCTTCGCTATCACCGCCAGAGAACCAGTTTTGTACCGTGGAATATTTCACTTCGGCATCTTTATGAATGATAACTTCAACAACGGCAGCATGCAGCTGATAGCTATCACGTACAGGTGCTGAACACCCTTCGATGTAACTGACGTAACTTCCTTCATCCGCAATTAAAATCGTACGTTCAAATTGGCCTGTTTGTGCCGCATTAATACGAAAATAGGTGGATAATTCCATAGGGCAGCGAACACCTTTAGGAATATAAACAAAGGTACCATCAGAAGCGACCGCCGCATTAAGTGCCGCAAAATAGTTATCGTGGCTAGAAACAACTGTACCTAAATATTGGCGTACTAATTCGGGATATTCTTGAATCGCTTCACCGAAGGAGCAGAAAATAACACCATGTTTAGCTAGCTCTTCACGATAAGTGGTAGAAACCGATACTGAGTCAAAAATAGCATCTACAGCCACTGACTGCCCTTCTCTTACTGGCACGCCTAACTGATTAAATGCGTCTTCAACTTCTTTAGTTAAATAATCTTGGGTTTCTTGTGTTGAGACAGCTTCATTGTTACCACTAGCACAACTGCCATTGGCACAACAAGCACCGCAAGATGGCGCTGAATAATAACTATAATCTTGATAATTCAGCGATGGATAATCTGCTTTTAGCCAATGAGGCTCTTCCATCTCTAGCCAATGACGATAAGCATCAAGACGAAACTCTAGCATCCACTCTGGCTCATTTCTTTTAGCTGAAATAGCTCGCACAACCGCTTCATTCAACCCTTTATCTAACGTATCGGTTGAGATATCGGTATAGAACCCTTCTTTATAGTGATGATCACTGAGCCAGCCTTGAACTTCATCACCAATTTCAACATTGCTCTGAGACATAATCTGACTTCACTATGTTATACCCCAAAGCTCTCACCACATCCGCAGACGTTCTGAGCTTTAGGATTATTAAATTTAAACATCTGATTAAGTCCTTCACGGACATAATCAACAACTAAACCATCAATGAATGGCATGGCTTTTAATGCAACGAATAACTTGGCACCATTATGTTCATAGACAAGATCGTCCTCTGAGGGGCCTGCTGCAAGCTCAATAACATAACCATAGCCCGTACAACCTGATGGCTTAATACTTAAGGAAAGTCCCTGACTTTCAGGGTTTTTCTCCACTAATTGGCAAATATGTTTCGCTGCACTATCAGTCAGCACAATGCCTTGCCAAGCAGTATCATTTAGAGAAAAAGTTTCAACATTGTTTGTCATTACTGACCTCATTTCGAAAGGAGATTAATATCTTTCCTGACTCTAATGGTAATGATAACCCTTATCACTTCAACCCTGTCTTTTGAAAGGATATTATAAAATCGTTTAAAAATTGCTCTTTTTTTGCTTTTTAATTGTTAAATATAGCGCTTAATAAATTGAAATGTAACAATTTTTATCTTTTTTCATTACAAAAATAAAACTTTTTTAAATTCCTTTATTTCGCACAATACGCATAAAAGTTGCAAAGCAAATACATTTTATACCTTTGTCACTGAAATGTAGAGAAAAAGCATAAAAAATCAACAATTGATAATCGCAAAATATTTTCTTTTTATGCTTATACTGATAGGTAAGATAGCACCACTTTTGTGATAACTTCTTATTGTATTGTGTGCTTTTATGACTTATTGATTGATACTAATTGAATTCACATACCTATTAGTGCAATCAATAACTTCTTGATTATTATTACTTTTATTTTCAGCAATAAATTGTAATTGCCATACACGATTTGTGTTAGTATCCGCAATTAATACCCCTTCATAGCTCACTTTCTGATTAGACAACTTTCCTTCAAAGAAAATTTGTCGAGCTGGCATTTCTGACACTGTGAAAGGCTTTATTGTTGTTGAAGTTTCTTTCATGCCATCAATAGTGGAAATATTATCAACGATACCCTGTGCTCCAGTATCAATATCATAACTCATCATATCGTCAAGTTTAAAATAAACTAAACGAACTTCTGATAACTGGCATACTGGTTTGGCTTGATAAACTAACATCTGTGATGTGACATCTTGGACATGATCAGGTAATAATTGAAAATAGTGTTCTGTATCATCTCTATTTAATGAGAATGAAGTTGGATACGCGATATTAAACCCCGACATAGTACGTACAGGATAATTTATTATCTCTTCACTCTTATTGTGAGTTGATTCGTTATCACATGCTGTAAGTAATAAACTACCGATTAAAATAAAAACGCTTTTATAATTTAGAATGGTTGATGTCATTTTTTCTTACTATTAATAATAATGAAGATAATAATTATCATTAAAATTTAAACTTAAATAAAGATAATTTTTTCACATGACCTCATTTCAATAAATAAAAAACGCCTAAAGTGAAATAATAACCTTAGACGTTTATTATTGATTAACGAATTAAACAATAACCGCAGTTGTTAAACGTGAAATACAGACTTTACGGTCAGCGTCATCAAAAATTTCTATTGACCATACTTGATGTGTACGACCTAAATGAATAGGTTTACAGACACCTTTTACAACCCCTTCTTTTACTGCTCGCATATGGTTGGCATTGATTTCTAAACCCACCACTTTTTGTTCACCTTCTGTGCATAAATAGCCAGCAATTGACCCTAAGGTTTCAGCTAATACCACAGAGGCCCCACCATGTAATAAACCAAAAGGCTGTTTAGTACGCTGATCTACTGGCATGGTGCCTTCAAGATAGTCCTCACCCAGTGCGGTGAGTTCTATACCAAGGTGCCCCACCATATTATTTGGGCTAATATGATTAAGTTGTCCTAATGTTGTTTTTCGTTTCCATATCATTGCATAATCTCCAAAAGCGCCTGTAGTGGATGTTTTAACTCAATATTATCAATACGTTTTACTTGGCTACGACAAGAATATCCGGTACTCAAGCAACGTGCTGTAGGGAGTGTTTTCAATGCATTTCCCCATGACAGTTGATAAATTCCCAATGAATTTTTATAGTTATTCACTTCATGCCCATAAGTACCCGCCATACCACAGCACCCCGTAGTTACCACTTCAAGTGGTTGACCATAACGTTGGAATATCGCTTGCCACTGTTGCATACTTTGCGGTAATGCCGTTGACTCAGTACAATGACTAAAAAGATACCATTTTTCAGCATCTTCGCAGATCTCAATCGGCTCACTGACTAACTGATTTAGCCACTCATGAACCAGTTGAACCTTAAAGTTACCGCGTTTATCCCCTAATATCTCCCGATATTCATCGCGGTAGCAAAGGACTAAAGCGGGGTCGACTCCTACCATTGGAATGGACAACTGTGCAACTCGATTAAGCATCGTTGCTGTTTTTTGTGCAGTTTTACTAAATTGCTGTAAAAATCCCTTAATATGCTGTGCTTTTCCGTTAGGTGAAAAAGGCAATAGCACAGGTTTAAAACCAATTTTTTCAATCAATTTAATAAAGTCAGCAACTACTTTAGCATCGTAATAACTGGTAAATGGATCTTGTACCACGATAACATAATGGCTTCGTTGCTTTTCTGATAACTGCTCTAACTCTTCCAAGGTCATCGTTAACGCGCTATGTCCAGCTAACTGCTGCTTTAATGTCGGAGATGACAATAGAGGCAGATCTACCATACCAATAGTACGTTTACTCAACGATTGCACCAATGGTTGCTTAATAAAGAAATTAAACAGACTTGGTACTTTTGCCATTAACGGTGTGGTGAGTTCGACATTTGCCACAATATGATCTTTTAGCGGACGTAGATAGCGTTGATGATATAACTGAGTAAATTTGGCTCTAAATGATGGCACGTCAATTTTAATCGGGCATTGTGTAGAGCACGCTTTACAGGCTAAACAACCATTCATTGCTATTTTAACCTCATGAGAGAAATCATATTCTCCACGTTTAGCTTTCCATGTATTGCGTGTTTTTTCAATCAATCCCCGTAAGCTAGGTTTGTTATTTGTAAGACTTGTTTCTAACTGCTGAGGGCTTACTCCTTGCTCTGTAAGTAGACGTAACCACTCTCTGACTAATGTCGCTCTGCCTTTAGGTGAATGAATACGTTGTCCAGTTATTTTCATAGAAGGACACATTGGACTTTTAACATCAAAGTTAAAACATAATCCATTACCATTACACTCTAATGCACCGCGAAAATCTTCGCGAACCGATACAGGAATGGTGCGATCAAATGTGCCGCGTTTAATAGCATCGACCTGTTTCATTGGCGCCTCAACCTCAAGAGGAGGACATATTTTCCCTGGGTTAAGTCTATTTCGAGGATCGAACACCGTTTTTATTTGACGTAATTCGTGATAAAGGGTTTCGCCAAAGAATTCTGGACTATATTGCGCTCTAAAGCCTTTTCCATGCTCCCCCCATAGTAAGCCACCATATTTCGCCGTTAATGCAACAATCTCATCAGAAATGGTTTTCATGAGTTGTTCTTGTTGCGGATCACACATATCTAAAGCAGGTCTCACATGCAATACGCCAGCATCAACATGACCAAACATGCCGTAATTGAGCTGATAACTATCAAGTAATGCCCTAAATTCAGTAATATAATCCGCTAAATGCTCTGGTGGCACACAGGTATCTTCAACAAAAGGAATGGGTTTAGCATGCCCTTTAGCATTACCTAATAGCCCTACTGCTTTTTTACGCATGGCATAAATACGGTTAATATCGGCGAGGTTATCACAAACCTGATAACCGATAACGCCCCCTTCGCCATTATTCATCAGCTTATCTAAGCGCTGACATAAATCCTCCACTTGTGAGGCAATCAGTGTTTTATCATCACCGGCAAACTCAACAATATTTAGCCCTTGCATATCTTTATCGGGCACATCCGTAATCAATGCATTAACGGAATGCCAGACAATATCTTCTCGAGCAAGGTTTAATACTTTGGAGTCAACAGTTTCAACAGAAAGCGCCTTTGCTTTTACTAAAAACGGCGCGTTACGCAATGCGGAATTAAATGAGTCATACTTCACATTCACTAAACTGCGCTGCTTTGGAATGGGGGTAATATCGAGTGTTGCCTCGGTAATAAAGGCCAAAGTCCCTTCTGAGCCGGTTAGAATACGCGTAAGATCAAAATGCTTCATGTCATCGCTAAACACATGGCGTAAATCATAGCCCGTTAAAAAGCGATTCAGTTTAGGGAATTTTTCGAGAATAAGCTGACGTTGTGCTTTGCAACGGGATAATACCGTTTGATATATCCGACCAACAGCAGAATCTTCTTTCGCAATAGTTTCAGCTAAAGCGCTGTCCATCGCGCGAGTTTCAAGCAATTCTCCGCCTAGCAAAACGGCTCTGACGCCTAATACATGATCGGAGGTTTTGCCATATACCATAGAGCCTTGCCCTGAGGCATCGGTATTGATCATTCCCCCTAATGTCGCACGATTACTGGTAGACAGTTCTGGCGCAAAAAAGAAGCCATAGGGTTTTAAAAACAGATTAAGTTCATCTTTTATCACACCGGCTTCTACCTTTACCCATCGCTGTTCTGGGTTTATCTCAATAATACGTTTCATATAACGAGATAAATCCACCACGATCCCCTCGGTTAACGCTTGACCATTAGTGCCGGTTCCGCCACCTCTTGGTGTCAAAGAGAGGGAATGAAAACGAGGTTCATCCACTAAACGTGCTACAATAGTCACATCCGCTGTGGAACGAGGAAAAATAACCGCCTGTGGTAGCAACTGATAAATACTGTTATCTGTTGCCATAGTGAGTCTATCGGCATAAGTGCTCGATATATCACCTGTAAAACCATTTTGTCGGAGTGTATTTAAAAATTCGGTTGTGAGTTCACTGACTTGCGGTGCTTGCGATATACGTGGGATCATTTGTTATAGCTCTTTAATCTAATTTATCCACATTGCTTTATTAAAACTATCTCAATGTATGCCAAGAGGTGCAATAATTTGAATTTGCACTTTCAGACCGATACCTGTTCACCTTATCATACAATTCTGGCAAATTGCGTAGTGACATAAACAACATGATATTTGCCATGTTTATTCATCTGCTTTTAGCATTTTATTCGTGTAGGGATTTAAAATCATGGAAAAACCGCAGATCCATACAGATATACCCAAAATTTTATTCACCGTTCTTTTTATTTCTTTTTTTATTATCGGTAGTTTTTGGATCCTGAATCCTTTTATCGTTGGTTTTATTTGGGCTGGCATGATAGTGGTTGCCACTTGGCCTTTACTCATTATTTTAGAAAAACGAGTAAAATATCGCTGGCTATCAACCATGATCATGATGATTTTAATATTACTGATTTTCGTCATTCCGATTATTTTGTTAATTAGTAGTGTTATTGATAACAGTGCTCCATTGATTGAACTAGCAAAATCACCTTCAGATATTCAACCACCACAACTACTATGGTTAAAAGAGATCCCCATGGTTGGTAATACGCTCTATGAAACTTGGCACTCTATTCTCGTTTCTGGTGGTAATGCCTTAATGGCGAAGATCCAACCCTATATTGGACAAGCAGCAAATTGGTTCTTTGCACAAGCCTTAAATATTGGCCGTTTTGCGCTTCACTTAGTTGTCATGTTACTTTTTTCAGGATTACTCTTTTTACAAGGTGAAAATGTTGTTGCTTGGTTACGCCATTTTGCTGTGCGTCTTGCCGGACAACGGGGTGATGCAGCCATTTTATTAGCCTCCATGTCAATTCGCGCAGTGGCGCTGGGTGTGGTGTTAACTGCGCTGATCCAAGCCGTTATTGGTGGTATTGGCTTAGGTATTTCGGGTGTGCCTTATGCCACAGTGTTAACGGTATTGATGTTTATTTGCTGCCTTGCGCAATTAGGACCTTTGTTCGTTCTGGTTCCTTCTATTCTATGGCTATTTTGGACCGGTGATACTACATGGGGTATCGTCATGATCATTTGGGGTGGGATTGTGGCGACGATGGATGGTGTACTACGTCCATTCCTCATCAAAATGGGAGCTGACCTACCTATGGTACTGATTTTGACCGGTGTTATCGGTGGTATTTTAACACTCGGTATGATTGGTCTGTTTATTGGCCCTGTTGTATTAGCCGTAGCACACAGTTTATTGAATGCGTGGATCAATGAAGTTCCTAAACCCGATCCAGATTTAACAGAAACTGTAGAATTTATGAATAAAAACTTTATAGAAAAAGAGTAAATAATATAAAAGCATGTAAGTATCAACACTTACATGCTTTATAAGTATTACTTAAAACTTTAATAAAGATTATCAATTTATGAGTATTTTATTATTTTTATATCTTGAAATTTACAATTTGAAACAATTCTTATTTTTTTAAACCTGTTTGCTACCAGCGAGTTATATTCACTTCTTAATATCCTAATATTTTTTTGATTGAGATAATTCTTAGAGAATAATTAACTCATTTCTCTTAATATAAATCTCATCGAAACGAATGTTTCATTTAATTAATGGTTTTGCCTATTTTATTAATAGATTAAAAGGCGAGACCAAAGTATATAAAATATTGCTGTGTGTAGTCTTTGCCTGTCAGCCCATGATAGGCTTTTTTTTTATCTATTATTTATAAATAGTATAAAAAAAGCTCACATTATTTTGTGAGCTTTTAATTATTCAATAATAATATAATTATTGTTGTGCTAATTTCACCCAGGTTTTAATAACGGTATCTGGGTTTAAAGATAAGCTATCAATACCCTCTTCCATTAACCATTGTGCAAAATCTTCATGGTCAGAAGGGCCCTGTCCGCAGATCCCGACATATTTACCTTGACGTTTCGCTGATTGAATTGCCATAGATAATAGCGCTTTTACCGCATCATTACGTTCATCAAACAGTGATGAGACGACACCAGAATCACGATCTAAGCCCAATGTTAACTGAGTCATATCATTAGAGCCGATAGAGAAACCATCAAAATGAGCCAAGAATTGATCGGCTAATAAAGCATTGGATGGAATTTCACACATCATAATCACTTTTAAGCCATTCTCACCACGTTTTAAACCATTACGTGCTAACTCATCTATCACTTCTTCTGCTTGGCGCACCGTACGTACAAATGGGATCATCACTTCCACGTTAGTTAATCCCATCTCATTACGCACACGTTTCACTGCTTCACACTCGAGTGCAAAACAACGACGGAAATCATCCGATACGTAACGACCCGCACCACGGAAACCTAACATAGGGTTTTCTTCATCAGGCTCATAGCGATCGCCACCGACTAAGTTTGCATACTCATTTGATTTAAAATCAGACAAGCGAACAATGACACGTTTTGGCCAGAATGCTGCAGCGAGTGTTGCGATACCTTCGGTTAATTTACCAATATAATATTCAACAGGTGATGCATAACCCGCCATCATTTCATCAATTTCAGCTTTTAGTGCATCTGTTTGATCTTCGTATTCGAGTAAAGCGCGAGGATGCACACCAATCATACGGTTGATAATAAACTCTAAACGCGCAAGGCCTACCCCATCATTTGGTAACCCAGCAAAGTCAAAGGCGCGATCAGGATTACCGACGTTCATCATGATTTTTAAGCCAAGTTCTGGCATGTTATCGATTGCGGAGCTTTGAATAGAAAAATCGAGTTTCCCATCATAAACAAATCCGGTATCCCCTTCAGCACAAGAGACGGTGACCACTTGCCCTTCGCTAATACACTCCGTCGCATCGCCACAACCTACCACTGCTGGAATACCTAATTCACGAGCAATAATTGCCGCATGACATGTTCTTCCACCACGATTAGTCACAATCGCAGAGGCTTTTTTCATGATAGGCTCCCAATCAGGATCTGTCATATCGGTGACCAACACATCACCCGCCTCTATTCTATCCATCTCACTTAAGTTATGGATAACCTTAACCGTACCACTACCAATACGATGACCAATTGCACGACCTTCTACAATCACAGTGCCTGTTTCATTTAACTGATAGCGTTCCATAACTTGTTGGTTAGAACGAACTGTTTCTGGACGCGCTTGAACAATATATAGACGACCATTATGACCATCTTTAGCCCACTCGATATCCATTGGACGTCCATAATGTTGTTCAATCAATACCGCTTGTTTTGCTAGCTCTTGCACTTCATCATCAGTTAAAGAGAAACGATTGCGCAATGCTTCTGGCGTATCTTCAATACGGACTTGTTTACCATGCTCAATGCTATCGGCATAAACCATTTGGATCTTTTTAGAACCTAGGTTACGGCGCACAATTGCCGGTAAACCTTTCGCCAAAGTTGGTTTATGAACATAGAATTCATCTGGGTTAACTGCCCCCTGAACCACCATTTCCCCTAAACCATAAGCAGAGGTAATAAAGACTACTTGATCAAAGCCTGATTCAGTATCAATAGTAAACATCACCCCTGATGAAGCTAAATCAGAGCGAACCATACGTTGGACACCTGCAGATAAAGCAACACCGCGGTGATCATAGCCTTGGTGAACACGATAAGAAATTGCGCGATCATTAAACAGTGAAGCAAACACGTGTTTAATCGCAACTAAAATTGCATCGATACCTTGAACGTTTAAAAATGTCTCTTGTTGGCCGGCAAAAGAAGCATCAGGCATATCTTCAGCGGTTGCTGATGATCGTACTGCAAATGAGGCTTCAGATTCACCTTCACTTAAGGTCTGATAAGCATCACGAATATCTTTCTCAAACTGAGGGGTAAAAGGTGTATCAATCACCCATTGGCGAATTTGGTTACCCGCTTGTGCTAATTGATTAACATCATCAACATCAATACTATCGAGCAGCTCATAAATACGCTGATTAATACCACTTTGTTCCAGAAAATCATTAAACGCTTGCGCTGTGGTGGCAAATCCATTAGGAACAGACACACCCAGTTCCGCAAGATTAGTGATCATTTCACCGAGGGAAGCATTTTTCCCACCAACACGATCAACGTCATTCATACCCAATTGGTTATACCAAAGTACATTGCACGGGGTGAGGCTATTGCTGGACATTGAGAACAATCCTTTTTTAAACAAATGAGAGAGAGAAAAAAAAGAAAAACCCGCTGTCAAAACGACAACATAAATAAGCCTATCACAATGTTATGGAGAATATAGAAAGGTGAATCGATCAACCAGAAAACTTTATTTTTTTATCCTTTATAATCACTAAAAATACTATAGATAATATTGTCTGAATTGCTAATTCAGCTAAAAAAAAGGTGAGAGGAATGATATTAAGTTTGAATTCAATTAACTGTGATAATAATGAACTTGTTGATAGAACTGTTTTTTTTATCTCTGACGGCACCGCTATTACCGCAGAAGTCTTAGGCCATGCGGTACTCTCACAATTCCCATTAAAAATGAAAAGCTATACCTTACCTTTTGTATCTTCTGTAGAAAGAGCGGAAGAAATAAAAAATAAGATTAATGAAATTTATAAAAAAAGTGGCGCCAAGCCTCTGGTTTTCTACTCTATTATTAGTCCTGACGTAAAACGAATAATAAATAGTAGTGAAGGATTCTGTCAGGATATTGTGCAGTCATTAGTTCTCCCCTTAGAAAAAGAAATTGGCGTTCAAGCGCTACCTCAATTAAATAAAACGCACGGTTTAACAGAAAAAAATCTCAGCAAATATGATGCTCGAATTGCTGCTATTGAATACACTTTATCTCATGATGATGGGATCTCTTTACGCAATCTCGACCAGGCGCAAGTGATCTTAATCGGTGTCTCACGCTGCGGTAAAACCCCTACCAGTTTATATTTAGCGATGCAATTTGGCATTCAAGCGGCTAATTACCCTTTTACTGCTGATGATATGGATTTTTTAAAATTGCCTCCTGAATTAAAAGAGTATCAACATAAATTGTTTGGCTTAACCATTGCCCCAGAACGCCTTGCTGCTATCCGTAGCGAACGTCGTGAAAACAGTCGTTATGCATCTATTCGTCAATGTCGTATTGAATTAGCGGAAGTTGAAGCGCTATTTAGGAAAAATAACATTCCTTACCTAAATACGACAAACTACTCTGTTGAAGAAATTTCCACTAAGGTAATTGATTCTATGGGATTAGCCAGAAGAATGTTCTAGAGACCGTAAGTCATTTTTTATTTATTTTTCACCAATAACAGTGTTGAAATTAGCTGAATTTCGTTTATTGTGATCTTAATCACTGGGTAGACTTACCCTGTATTTTTATTGAGATAAATTATGTTAAAAACAGACGAATTACGGACAAAGGCTTTAGCCAGCCTAGTAACGCCGGAAACGTTAGCTAATGAGTTACCCATCTCACAAGAGATTATCAGTAATATCACTTCTGCCCGTCAACGCATTGAAGCTATTCTCACTGGTGAAGATAAACGACTATTAGTTATTATTGGCCCTTGCTCTATACATGATCCCAAGGCGGCTAAAGAGTACGCAACAAAACTAAATCAACAAAAAGCGCGTTTTCATGACCGTCTAGAAATCGTGATGAGAACCTATTTTGAAAAACCGCGTACCGTTATTGGTTGGAAAGGCCTTATTTCTGATCCTTTCCTTGATAACTCTTGTAATGTTAATGAAGGCATTCGTATTGCAAGGAAACTGCTAATTGAGATCAACGCATTAGGACTCCCCACAGCCACTGAATTTCTTGATATGGTCACGGGGCAATATATTGCAGATTTAATCAGCTGGGGAGCAATCGGGGCAAGAACAACAGAGAGTCAAGTTCACCGTGAAATGGCCTCCGCCCTCTCTTGCCCTGTGGGATTTAAAAATGGCACTGACGGTAATATACGCATTGCGATAGATGCCATTCGTGCCGCTCGTGCCAGTCACACTTTTTTATCACCTGATAAAACGGGACGTATGACAATTTACCAAACTAGCGGAAATCCCTACGGTCATATTATTATGCGTGGCGGTAAAAAGCCTAATTATCATGCCAGTGATGTAGCAGATGCTGTTGATGCACTGAAACAACTTGATTTACCTGAACACTTGGTCATCGATTTTAGCCATGGTAATTGTGAAAAAATTCATCGTCGCCAACTTGAAGTTGCACGCAATGTCGCTCAACAAATTACGGATGGTTCACAAGCTATTGTCGGTGTTATGGCAGAAAGCTTTTTACAAGAGGGATCACAGAAAGTCACAGCAGATAAGGTGCTGACCTATGGACAATCTATCACTGATCCTTGTCTCAGTTGGGAAGATACCGAACAATTACTGGAATTATTAGCTCAAGCGGTTGAAAGTCGATTTAAATAATATCGCCAAAAAGGAGAGTGTTACCTCTCCTTTTTAACTTACACAAAAAGTCGTTATCCATCTTCATTAAGATTAAGCTTTATCTTCTCCCACGCTAATCAACTGTATGATTTTTATTCTAACACCCTATTTTTGTTGTTCTTTTGTTACTAATCATCTTAAATTTAGACGTTTACGTTAAAAAAAGCTTGTCTAAAATACTCTGATAACGATAATGATTATCATAATCATAACCTCTATCAGTATTGCTATTGAAATGAATAAAAATGTTCATAATTTAAACGATTCATCGATAACACGTGAAACAAGCTCCCCAGTCATTCAATCTATAAATAGCATAGAATTACTGGGTAAATCGGGCGTGGTTTATATTCAACATAACGGAGAGTTGTATCAGTTACGCCAAACAAAAACAGGAAAACTTATCCTAACAAAATAAATATTTAATCCCTTTTCGCAAGCCACCTATTTTGCTAGGCAGCCAGCTAATTCACTCCATATACAAGGACTTTTATGGATATTAATGGTATGTCTATGCTGAAAAGAAATTTCAAATACTCCACATTAGCTACAGCAATTTGTCTGTTATACGCGCCGACTACTTTTGCTCATATTGAAAAAGTAGAGACAGATACATTGACTGTTATTGGGCAACAAGACAATCAAATAACGGATTTTCAATCTGTCGTCGATACCCGTTCAGCACAAGCTCAAACCGCATCTACCACGGGGCAATTGTTAAAACAAATCCCGGGGATCACCGTATCAGGAACGGGGATCACCAATGGTGGCAATATTATGATGCGTGGTTACGATCAAAGAGGTGTCAAAATCTTTGTGGATGGTATTCATCAACCTATTGATAATACTATGAACAAGCTTGGTGGCCTTTTTATTGAACCTTCACTTATTTCGCGCGTTAAAGTCAAACATGGTGGCTCTTCGGTTAAACATGGAAGTGGCGCGCTAGGTGGCGTTGTATCGTTCTCAACTCTCCATCCAAATGAATTATTAGACGCCAATAAAAACCTTGGTGCTAAATTATTTAGCTCATTCTCTTCTGCGGATAAACATTTTTCTTATGGTGGTGTGATCGCAGGTAGACATCAGTTAGTGGAAGGGTTATTGGCTTATAGCCAAAGAGAGCGTGGCCCGATACGTATTGCTGATGACTCAATATTAAATAACCACGAACGTATCAAAAATTATTTTGCAAAAGCCTATGTTTACCCTACAGAGGAACAAACCGTTATTTTTTCTGCCCGTCAATATAATAATGCAGGAGAGCAAAGAGAAGTTTTAAATCGAATGGGAGGGTTTGGAAAAAGAGACAGTAATAATATGTATCGAGCCACCAAACAAAATGATATCTCACTCACCTATCATTTAAATCCAAATAATTATGATTGGCTCGATCTGAGCACTCAACTTTATTATTCTCAGTTTAAAATTGCGCATACGTTTCTGACGGATACACGCAAAGAAATATATCCAGACATAGAAAGTGTGCTAGGTAATTCTGAAAAACGTACCCAATATACCTATGGTATGAAAGTAGAAAACGCCTTTAATTTAAATTACTTTCAAGATAGGTTGACTCAATCTGTGATTATCGGCATTGATGCTGAAAAACAGAAGATGGTATCGAATAATAAGGCTAAAAATTTCCCTTTATCACATATGGATAATGCCTCAGGTTGGGTTCATAACACGTTCAATACCCCTCTATTACCCATTACTTTAATTGCGGGTCTTCGTTACAACTATTATCAAAATGTCCCTGATAACAGTAAAACTTTAGATTACTACAAAGACTTAAATAAAAAAGGAGACATGACCTCCGCCGACAAATATCAAGAAACATATCAAAATATTTCTAAAAATATTGCGTTACGTCTCACACTGACCAAATGGTTACAGATCTATTCTTCTTATTCTGTTGCCTTTAGGGCGCCGACTTTAAGCGAAATGTATAATGACTCAGTACATTTCACTATAATTTCCCCTTTTAATAAGAAAAGCTATGATGCTCGTTGGGTTCCAAATTCCACATTAGAACCAGAGACGAATAGAACATGGGAACATGGTATCAATTTACAAAAAAATGCGTTGCTTTTTACCAATGACCAGCTAAACATTAAAGCTTCATATTACAGCACTGAATCAATTGACCACATTACTTATCAACAGTGGTATCATAGTCGTAAGCCTATCCAATTAAAAAATAGTCATATTGCGTTATCTCCCATTAAAGATGCTCGTGAACCTTTATTATTTCAATCAGTTAACTTGCCTAAAGCGCTTATTCACGGCTTTGATTTAAGATTGCTATATTCTCATCCATACATCGCTATGGGGGTAAATTACAATCAAACTAAAACCTTGGAACTGTCGTCTCTAGAGACTATTTCAATGGTGCGTCCTGAAACATTAACCGCTTTTATAAATGTACCCATTATCAAAACACCATTTTCTGTTGCTTGGTCAGGAAAGTTTGCCGGTCCAACGGCCAAAAAAGGCACACATAAATACCCTGGTTCAGAGGAAGTGACTACTCGATTAAAAGAAGATCTTCAGCAATACCCTGGCTATGGTGTGCATAGTTTTGCAGTCAACTATCAATCCAATAATAAAGATATACAAGCCTCATTGGTACTCGATAATGCATTCAACAAAGTGTATTACTCAACGGTAGGTGTGCCTCAAGAAGCTAGAAATATCAAAATGTCTGTCAGTTATCGCTGGTAAACAATAAAAAGAGCAATGATTTTTATCATAACGGGCTGTTGAGTTTAGCAGCCCATTTTAATAACGGAGATCGACCTGTATGTCTCAATCATCGCGATGCATAAAGGTGAGTGTTTTAGTTGTTGCAACAGCGATTAGCAGTGCATTCGCTGAAAATAAAAATCAAATCTATGGAGAAAAAAATAGCGGGGAGAGAAACACACAAATAATAACGGTTTATGCAACAGGTAACGAGCGAGATAGCTTTACATTACCAATGATGTCGACCGTCATAAAAAATAACAGTGCTTTGACAGAAACGGCTGGAAGTGCCACGGAGTTGTTGCGTCATATACCGGGCATTTCAATATCAGGAGCTGGCCGCACAAACGGTGAAACTATCAGTATGCGTGGCTACAGTAGTAACGGTGTTTTGACACTAGTAGATGGCATACGCCAAGGTACTGATACAGGTCATATTGACAGTATTTTTGTCGATCCTCTACTCATTAAACAAGTTGAAGTGGTTCGTGGCCCTTCAGCACTTTTATATGGAAGCGGTGCCCTCGGTGGGGTTGTGGCATATGATACCGTTGATGCCAGCGACTTGCTTGCAAAAAATGAACATGGTGGTGTGCGTGTTACCGCCCTTGGTAATACGGCACAACAGAGTCAAGGATTTGGCATTACCGCTTTTGGTCAACAAGACAATTTCGATGGATTACTCGCCCTCTCCGCTCGTGATAAAGGTACAACTCGCTATGGAGGCGGTTATCGTGCGCAAAACGATGAAACAATCATTAACTTATTATCTAAAGGACGTTGGTTTATTGATGATAGCAATACGTTAAGTGGCCAATTACGCTATTATCATAACAACGCACAACAGCCTAAGGATCCACAACTCGCCAATAACCCAACACCGGCTAATGTAGCGACAAATCGTACTACAACACAAAAAGATGCACAGTTAACCTATCAATATCATCCTAGTGATATGTCATGGATTAACCTAAAAACACAAGCCTATTACAGCGAGGTAGATATTAATGCGAAAACACAACAAAAAGGATTTGAAGGTAGAGAGCAAAAAACCTATGGCATTAAACTTGAAAATCGTACTCAATTAGCCACCTACCCCTTTGCTGCTCACGCTTTAACTTATGGCGGTGAGATCTATAAGCAAAAGCAATCACCCAGTGCAAATGCCGAAAGCTTCCCTAAAGCAGATATTCGTTTTATGTCAGGCTGGTTACAAGATGAAATGACTTTACGTGATGTACCCATTTCATTCATCGTCGGTACAAGGTTTGATAAATATAGCAGTCAAAATGATCGTTATGATGACATCAGCGCTGATAAATGGTCATCAAAAGGAGCTGTTAGTATTACACCCACAGATTGGTTAATGCTTTATACCTCTTATGCTCAAGCTTTTAGAGCACCAACAATTGGCGAGATGTATAACGATGCTAAACATTTTGATGCCCCATTCCCCGGAGCACCAACCAATTACTGGCGCCCTAACCCTAATTTAAAGCCCGAAACCAATTCAACAACTGAATACGGGTTCGGTTTTCAATTCGACGACTTATTATCTAATAATGATAATCTGAAAATTAAAGCTGCCCATTTCAATACGCGTGCAAAAGATTATATTGATACAGATGTCGCTATTTTTCAGGGATATACACAATCGACGAATATTCCAAGAGCAACTATTTGGGGTTGGGATATCGAGATGAATTATCAATCGAAGTTCTTTAGTTGGGATTTGGCTTATAACCATACAAAAGGAAAAGATAATGCCAGTAATGCCTCTATTACCTCTATTGAGCCAGATACATTAACCAGTCGCCTCGATATTCCCGTACCCAATAGTGATTTTTCTGTAGGTTGGGTGGGACAATTCACTAAAAAAACAGATTTTACAAAACATGATCGCTTTAATCGCCCGACCAATCGCCAACAAGCGGGTTATGGTGTCAATGATTTCTACCTCCGTTATGAAGGTAGTGCTTCATTAACAGGGCTAACAACCTCACTGGTACTGGGTAATGCATTTGATAAAAAATACTACTCTTCTGCGGGTATTCCTCAAGAGGGGCGCAATGCAAAAGTACTGGTGAGTTATCAATGGTAATTAACAATAAAATAAACGAAACAATAGGAGTTTCCGTGACTAAACCTCTTTATGAGAGCTACCTGCAAGCAAAAAATGAAAAAAAAGCATCTTATGCGCGTGATTTAGCAACTTACCTTAATGTAAGTGAAGCTGAGCTTACTCACGCGCGTGTTGGGCACGATGCTAAACGCTTACATGGTGATGTTCGTGATATTTTAACCGCTCTCGCAACCGTAGGCGAAGTGAAAGCCATTACTCGTAATGAAATTGCGGTTCATGAACATCTTGGTGAATATACCAATGCTCGTTTTAACGATCATGCAGGATTGATCTTAAACCCTCGAGCCCTCGATTTACGCTTTTTCTTCTCTCATTGGGCAAGTATCTTTGCATTAACCGAAGAGACGGCTCGTGGCATTCGTCATAGTATTCAATTCTTTGATCTTCATGGTGATTCTCTCCATAAAGTGTATACCACTGATAATACTCATATGGACGCATGGAATACCTTAATCGATACTTATTTATCACCAGAAAATCCCGTATTAGAGATTACCCCCGCTAAATCTTTTACTGATGCACCGGTAACAACGGCATTAGCACAACAGTTAGAACAGCAATGGCGATCGATGACTGACGTTCATCAATTCTTTAAAATCCTGCAAGAAAATAATCTCAGTCGCCAGCAAGCGTTCAAAGCGGTCAGTGATGATTTAGCTTATCAAGTAGATAATAGTGCCTTAAAAACATTATTAGCACTGGCGAAAGAAGTACAAAATGAAATTATGATTTTCGTGGGAAATCGAGGTTGTGTACAGATCTTTACCGGTAAAATTGATCGTTTAGTACCTCATCAATTTGAAAATAGTGAACAAGTATGGATTAACATTTTTAATCCTGCATTTACACTGCATTTAATTGAGAGTGAAATTGTGGAAAGCTGGATCACTCGTAAGCCAACCCAAGATGGTTTTGTCACAAGTCTTGAACTATTTGATAGCAAAGGTCAACAGATTGCTCAGCTCTATGGACAACGCACTGAGGGAACAAAAGAACAACAACAATGGCGTGAGCAACTCAACGCTCTTGCTAAAATAGCTTAATAGAAGGATAGCTCAATGAAAAAATGGCTTCTTTTGATCCTGTGTAGTTTGATGACATTCACCAGCCTCGCTAAACAACGTATTGTCACTATTGGTGGTGATATTACTGAAATTGTTTTTGCATTAGGTGCAGGTGATCAGGTCATTGCTAGAGATAGTACGAGTTTAGTACCAGAGCAAGTTAAATCATTACCCGATGTGGGTTATATGCGCATGCTCAATCCTGAAGGTATTCTTTCGGTTAAACCGACGCTGATTATTGCTAGCGAATTAGCTCGCCCTTCTTTTGCATTACGTCGTATCGAAAAAGCAGGTGTACCTGTTGAAACTATTACGGGTACACGTTCATTAGAAGCCATTAATGAAAAAATCGATGCCATTGCAACCCTCTTACAAAAAGAAACAGAGAGTCAGCAATTAAAAGAAAAGCTCACTCAATCTATTAATCAAATTGCCACGACGCCTATTGATAAAAAAATTATTTATATCATGAGCCATGGTGGTGTTGCCCCTATGGCTGCCGGTCAAAATACTGCTGCAGATACGATTATCACACTGGTAGGCGGAAAAAATGCTATGCAAGGTTTTAGTAGTTACCGCTTACTGTCACAAGAAGGGGTTATTGCCAGCCAGCCTGATATTTTGTTGGTCACTAAAGAGGGAATAAAAGGTATTGGAGGTATCGAAAAACTGTGGGACTTGCCCGGCATAAAGTACACCCCCGCAGGTAAAAATAAGCGCTATATCGTTGTTGATGATATGGGTTTATTAGGCTTTACCTTATCAACCCCCAAAGTTATGCAACAAATTCGTCAAGCATTGGAGCAATAATGTCTCGTTTTCGCTCACCGTGGATGAGTATTGCCATTTTACTCATCTTATTTACCATCATTACGCTTATTTCTGTTAATAGCGGCCCGCTAGCACTCTCATTTAGTACTTTATGGGATCGCTCTTTTGATGATATAGAGTGGCAAATTTGGCTTGATATTCGTTTACCTCGAGTACTATTAGCTATTCTCGTCGGTGGCGCTTTAGCCATATCAGGCACCATCATGCAAGGATTATTTAGAAACTCACTTGCCGATCCTGGATTACTAGGTATTAGCAGTGGTGCTGCGCTAATGGTCGCTATTGTGATTATTTTACCCTTCTCTTTTTTATCCGTATTTTCTTTCTACAGTCATATTATTGCCGCCTTTATTGGCGGCTTAATAGTGGCAATGATTATTTTTTCATTGCATCAATTAAGTGATGGTAACTTGGCAAGATTGCTCCTAGCGGGAATTGCCATTAATGCACTTTGTATGTCTTTTATTGGTGTATTGAGCTATATCAGCACAGATCAGCAACTGCGCCAATTTTCACTATGGATGATGGGCTCTTTAAGTAAAATAGACTGGAACACCTTGGCGATTGCAACTCTCGTGATTATTCCCATTAGTGCATTAGCCTGTTGGCAAGGTCATAAACTTAACCTATTACAACTCGGTGATGAAGAAGCACATTATTTAGGGTTAAATGTAAGAAAAACAAAATTTATTTTACTACTACTCAGTGCCATTTTAATCGGTTGTGCCGTTGCATTAAGTGGTGTTATTGGGTTTGTTGGTCTTGTGGTGCCCCACCTTATTCGTATGCGATTAGGCAGTAACCATATTTGGTTATTACCGGCCACCCTATTAGGGGGAGCAATACTCTTATTAGCCGCAGATACCCTGTCAAGAACCTTGGTATCCCCTGCGGAAATTCCTGTAGGACTTATTACCGGACTTCTTGGTGGACCTTATTTTCTTTGGCTTATTTTACGACAACCAGCAGGACGCATGTCATGATGGAAAATCAACACACTCCATTATTATATGGCAATAACTTGAGCTATAAAATCGGCAATAAAACTATTCTTGAGGATGTTTCTATTGCACTTAATACCGGTGAGCTTGTCACAATCATTGGTCCGAATGGTGCTGGGAAATCATCATTATTACGTTTATTGACCGGCTATACGCCTCCGACACAAGGAGAATGTTTTTTTAAAGGGAAAACTTACTCACAGTGGAATAGTCAATTATTAGCGCAAAACCGTGCTGTTATGCGACAAAACAGCCAGCTATCATTCTCTTTTTCTGTAGAAGAAGTCGTCGCTATGGGAAGAGCACCACATGGGCAAAAACATAAACAAATCGCAATAGAAACCGCGCTATTACAAACCAATTGTTTAAAGCTCAAAACAAGAGATTACCGTCAATTATCAGGTGGAGAACAACAAAGAGTGCAACTTGCTAGAGTGCTTGCTCAACTTTGGCAACCGACACCTGAGAATGTTGCGCTATTTCTTGATGAACCCACATCGGCACTTGACCTCTACCACCAGCAACAAAGTTTGCGTTTATTAAAGCAACTGGTCAAAACGCAAAATTTGATGGTGTGTTGTGTTCTGCACGATCTCAACCTCGCCTCCCTTTATGCTGATCGTATTTTATTACTGCATCAGGGAAAATTAGTTTGCGAAGGTACACCTCAAGATGTGCTCACCGCTGAGAATATTGAAAAATGGTATGGCGCCGAGGTCAGTATTAATACTCATCCTGAGTTATCTCAACCTCAAGTTTTTTTACGCCCATAAATAATAAAAGAGAAAGGGCTGAGCCCTGTTGAATACAGAGCTCAGTCCTTAAAAGACGCTTAATAATATAATTTCTATTGGATGATTATTACCTTCACCAAATAGAGTATTACTGCAATGGTAAAGCAAAACTCACTTTTACCGTCTCCATGGGTACTTCTGTTTTTATGCTTTGAATGCTAGGAATTTGTGTTAAATAATCAGCGTGAAAACGGCGATAAGTGGCGAGATCTTTTGTCACAATGCGAATAAGTGCATCACATTCTCCCGCCATTAAATGGCATTCAACCACTTCGGGTAATACTTTTATCGCCTTTACAAATTCTTCAATAGTTTCAGCATCTTGTGCTCTGAACCAAATTCGCGCAAATAAAGATAATCCTGCATCAACTTTACTACCATCTAATACGGCAACATAACGCGTGATCACACCTGACTCTTCAAGTAAACGTACACGACGTAAACAAGGAGATGGTGAGAGTCCCACTTCTTTTGCCAGTTCGATGTTTTGAATTTTGCCATCGCGCTGTAACACTTGCAAAATATGCTTGTCTATCTTATCCAATTTTATTGACATCAAAGATTAACCTTAGTTCTATTTGTGGAATTTTATTGCCAATTAATTATTTTTGTTAGCAACAAAGCAACCCGATTTTTACGAAAATATCATATAATTTTTCAGCTAAATTGCACAGCAAAAACGATATTTTCTTCAATTGCTCAATCAGGTGAAAAATATGGAATTTAACACTTTGTTATTCTTTGCCCTTACAGTACTGCCTTTAATTTGCACACCTGGCCCCGATATTCTTTTTATCTCCTCACAAGGATTAGCGGGAGGAATAAAATCAGCGTGGTTTGCCAATATCGGTGTCATTTCAGGTTATATCACACATGCTATTCTTAGTGCTTTGGGTCTTGCAACGATAATGGCAACTTCTCCCATTTTCTTTTATCTACTAAAGTGGCTAGGTGTGATTTATATTACCTACTTAGCAATCAAAATGCTGATATCTGCCTGCCAAAAAGGCCAACTCACACTACATGCAGATAAAAAAACACATCTCTTTCGCAAGGGCTTTTTAACGAGTTTTCTTAATCCGAAAGGCTTACTCGTCTATCTGGCTATTTTACCAAATTTTATCAATAACCAGAATGATATCGCTATGCAATCTCTGCTTTTATCTGGGATATTTATCACTATTTGTCTATTTATCTATGGCTTTTTAGGTACGATTTTCGCTTATATTGGTTTAAAAGGCGGATTAAGTGATAAAGGACGCCGTTATAATGATGGCATTGCCGGCAGTTTACTTACCTTTGCAGCCGTTAATTTAGCCCTTAATTAGAGGGCTAGCATCACTTTATAGTGATATTTGCTCAATGCCGTGCAATATGACCATTTAACTGATGAATACGTACGCTAATGTTCTATTTACGACGTAATTTTCGACACCCTTCACCAATAATTTGCATTCCTTTTTCAGTCTGACCATTCCATTGAAAAGAAGAGTTTAAACGAAAAGCATGATTAAACTGTGAACTGGTCGAAAACATAGCACCTGGTGCAATACTCACCCCTCTTTCGAGAGCAAAATGGTACAATGTATTAGCATCAAAGCTTGGCTCGAATTCTAACCATAGGAAATAGCCTCCGACAGGAATATTCACTTTAACATCTTTAGGTAAATGCGTTTGTATGGCCTGTAACATACGATAACGTCTCTGCTCTAATAATAATCTTAAGCGACGTAGGTGCCCGTCATACCCCCCTTGTGATAAATAGTCAGCGATAGCTTGTTGTGTTGGCATACTCGCTGATACAGTACTCATCATTTGTAACTGCTGTATTTTAGTCGCATGTTTTCCGGCTGCGACCCACCCGACTCGAAATCCTGGCGCTAAACATTTAGAAAAAGAAGCGCAGTGCAATACGCTATTGGATTTATCAAAGCCTTTCACAGGCATTGGCGCCTTTGGACTATTATACAGTTCACCATAGACATCATCTTCAATTAAGGTTATCTGTTTTGCCGCTAAAATTTCTACTAGTCTGATTTTATTTTCATCAGGCATAGTGCCACCTAATGGATTTTGGCAATGACTCATCAACCAACACGCTTTAATGTCGTATTGTTCTACCACCTTCTCTAACTCATCTAAACAAATGCCTGTCACCGGATCGGTTTTGATGGCAATCGCTTTTAATCGTAAACGCTCTATCGCCTGTAATGCGCCATAAAAAGCAGGAGATTCTATGACAACCCAATCTCCTGGCTCAGTAACAGCTTGTAAACTAAAACTTAATGATTCCATCGCACCTGCGGTGATCACAATATCGTCAGGCGATACATGAATACCTTGCAGTGCATAGCGTTGGGCTATATTACGACGTAGTTTTTCATTACCAGGAGGTAAATTAATCACTGAACTTTGAGGGGCTAAATGTCTAGCGGCAGAGGCTAATGCTCGGCTTAATTTAGGTTGAATGAATAAACTGGGGTCTGGAAAGGCGGAACCGAACGGAATGATATTGGGATCTTTACAGGCTTGAAGAACATTGAATATAGAGGCGCTTATCTCAACATTTTCACTCATATGTAGCCCTTTGCTGGCAGTTACTTGAGCAAAACCGGTATTGCGATGTGCAACATAATAACCTGATTGCGGACGAGCGGTGATCCACCCTTGACTTTCTAACAGTTGATAAGATTGTAAAACGGTCATTAAACTCAAACCTGATTGTTTAACCGTATCCCGTAATGAGGGTAAACGATCGCCTGATTGCCAAATATTATCTTCAATTTGTTGGCGTATCTGTGCCGCAAGCTGTTCATATCGAGTCATATTCACCTATTCACCCTCAAACTGTTATAGTCATTTTTAAACTTATTGTCACTATTATAGTTTACTGTCATATGGTCTACTTATCCACACGATTTACCTGCTATTTACAGATCAGCGCGATTTGTATATCAAAATAATGAGGTTGTTTATGTTTGGGTTAAGTGCCTTTGATTTGGCGCGTATCCAATTTGCGTTTACCGTTTCTTTCCATATTATCTTCCCCGCAATTACTATAGGGCTAGCCAGCTTCTTAGCTGTCTTGGAAGGCTTATGGCTAAAAACTCGCAATAAGGATTACTTAGCGCTATTCCATTTTTGGTCAAAAATATTCGCTGTTAACTTTGCTATGGGCGTCGTCTCTGGTCTCGTTATGGCATATCAGTTCGGTACTAATTGGAGCTTTTTCTCCGATTTTGCCGGCTCTATCACCGGCCCTCTATTGACTTATGAAGTACTTACAGCATTCTTCTTAGAAGCTGGATTTCTAGGTGTGATGTTATTTGGCTGGAACAAAGTAGGTGAAAAATTACACTTTTTCGCCACTTGCATGGTGGCATTGGGTACATTAATGTCAACATTTTGGATTTTAGCCTCCAACAGTTGGATGCAAACACCACAGGGATTCGAAATCGTCAACAATCAAGTAGTTCCCGTTGATTGGCTAGCGGTTATTTTTAATCCTTCCTTCCCTTATCGTCTTGCTCATATGGGCGTTGCTGCATTTCTTGCTTCGGCATTCTTTATTGCCGCCTCGGCTTCATGGCATTTATTAAAAGGCAACAAGACATCTGCAATGAAGAAGATGCTCTCGATGTCTATATGGATTATCTTAATCTTAGCGCCTATTCAAGCACTTATTGGTGATATGCATGGTTTAAACACGTTAAAACATCAACCCGCCAAAATTGCCGCGATTGAAGGGCATTGGCAAAATAATCCTGGTGAGGCTACACCGTTAATTCTATTTGGTATACCGGATATGGATGAAGAAAAAACCAAATATGCCCTTCAAATTCCTTATTTAGGTAGCCTGATATTAACTCATAGTTTAGATAAACAAGTACCAGCACTAAAAGAATTTCCTAAAGATGATAGGCCAAATTCACTGATTGTTTTTTGGTCATTTCGTATTATGGTCGGCCTTGGCATGCTGATGATTTTAGTGGGTGTATGGGGCACATGGTTACGTTATAAGAAAAAATTATATCAATCTAACCTCTTCTTGCGATTCACTTTTCTAATGGCACCTTCAGGATTAATTGCCATTTTAGCGGGTTGGTTTACTACAGAAGTAGGTCGACAACCTTGGGTTGTGTATGGGATACAACGAACACGAGATGCGGTATCTGCTCATGGTGAAATGCATATGAGCATTAGCCTACTGATTTTCTTTATCGTTTATGGATCTGTATTCGGAATTGGATATGCCTATATGTTAAAACTTATCCGGAAAGGTGCGCCGGAGGTTCAAGATGGGAATTGATTTACCCGTTATTTGGTTCATCATCATCGTATTTAGCACATTAATGTATATTGTGATGGATGGCTTCGATCTCGGCATCGGCATGCTCTATCCTTTTATAAAAGAGAGAGAAGATCGCGATTTAATGATGAATACTGTCGCCCCGGTATGGGACGGCAATGAAACATGGCTAGTTTTAGGTGGTGCAGCGCTCTTTGGTGCGTTTCCTTTAGCGTATTCAGTGATCCTTGATGCTTTAGCCATGCCTTTAACTATCATGCTAGTTGCGCTTATTTTCAGGGGCGTTGCTTTTGAATTTCGCTTTAAAGCCGATGACACTCATAAATTTTTTTGGGATAACGCCTTTATTGTCGGCTCTCTATTAACCACCTTTATGCAAGGTATAGTCGTCGGTAGTATTGTTCAAGGTTTACCCATTATTGACCGTACTTTTGCTGGAAGCTATTTTGATTGGCTATCACCCTTTGCCCTGTTTTGTGGCTTTGGTCTAGTCATTGCCTACTCACTGTTAGGGTGTGGCTGGCTCATTATGAAAACTCAAGGCCATTTACAACAGAGTTTGTATAAAGTGATCTTGCCATTAACGTTCGTTATGCTAGCAGTGATAGCCATAGTCAGTTTATGGACACCATTAGCACAACCGGCGATTGCTGAACGTTGGTTTTCACTACCCAATATTTTCTTTTTCTTACCTGTACCACTGCTAGTGTTATATAGCGCTTGGTTGATTATTCGCGCAGTAAAGAAAAAAGGTCATTACTTACCTTTCTTTGCTTCTCTAGCGATTATATTTCTTGGTTTTACTGGGCTAGGGATTAGTATCTGGCCAAATATTATACCGCCGGCAATTAGTTTTATCGATGCATCAGCACCACCGGAAAGCCAAGGTTTTATGCTCGTTGGTGCGCTATTTATCATTCCCATTATTCTCGTTTATACATTCTGGAGTTATTACGTATTCAGAGGAAAAACCAATTATGAAGAAGGCTATCACTGATCCGAACCCTGAAACAAAACCCTCATTACTGAAAAAATGGGGTTGGTTAATTACTATTTGGTTTTGTAGTGTTTTAGCGCTATTTGCCGTTTCTTCGCTATTTCGTTTTTTAATGACGGCAGCGGGAATGAAAGTAAAGTAAAAAATCAATCAGGTAATACAAAAATAAAGCGGGATAAATTCCCGCTTTATTTTAGTTAAAAAAATTCCTCTTTTTAACTCGCGTTACTGTTAGTGACTCTCCCCTCATAAAAATACAAGCGCTTTAATTTGTTGATTTTTATTTTCTTTATTTACATCTTATTTGAACTACATCACGCTTCGACAAGTCAATCTTATTCATGGCTTTACTAAATTAGTGTTAATAGTGATAATGACTATCATTATTGATTGTAAATGATAATATATAACAAGTAATAAATAGCTTAGATGGGTTGGATAAACGTGAGTAATCAAGACAGCACGCAACAAAAGAATATTTATCGTCCTGCACCACCTCGTTTGGTGCAAGTAAAACGTATAGTAGATATCACGCCGGGCATGCGCTCTATTACCTTTACTAGCGATGACTTGGACAATTATCCAAGTCACACAGGGGGTGCCCATTTAAAAATATTTTTACCTGTAGAAGGCCAAACTAAACCAACAATTCCAACACTCACTGACAAAGGCCCTAGTTGGCCCGAAAACCAACCAAGAGCGATAGTACGAACTTACAGTGTGCGAGCTATTCGTCCTGAATTAAAAGAGCTTGATATTGAATTTGCGGTTCATGAAGATGCAGGTCCAGCCATTAATTTTGCTTTAAATGCCAAGGTAGGTGATTATATTGGCATTACTAATCCTGGAGGGCCTGATCCCCTATTGGCTCCCGCCTCTCATTACTATATGGCAGCCGATCCCAGCTCATTACCCGCTTTAATGGCATTAATTGAAACAATGTCACCCGATGTACAGGGTAAAGCGGTGATCCGCATAGAAAATGAATCCGATCGCCAAATTATTGATGCTCCTCAGGGACTAGAAATTGTTTGGTTAGTCGGCTCTGTTGAAACACAAACTCAGCCTCTGATTGATGAATTTATCTCTTGGTCGTTACCAAAGGAAGATGTGGCATTTTGGATCGCCGGAGAAGATAAAATTATCCGTGCACTAAGACGTTATATTCGTCGTGATAAAGGCTATGAGCGCGGACAGATTTATGCTATCCCTTATTGGCGTTTTGGCTTTAATGAAGAAGGTTATCATGCAGAGCGTCATCATGTTATGGATAATGAAGATGTAAGCTAAGCGTATTTTAGATAAAACGAGTTGGCTGTACCGGCAGCATATTAAGACCCTCATTTAATATGCTGCCTTTTTATAGGAATGATAATAGCGAAGAAATCTTTAATATTTAACTTATATAAACAATAATTCACCTAACACAACTCCTGACAAAACAAACAAAAAAACTATCAACTCATCAAAATTAAATAAATAACAGAAATAAAACCCAATTTACACAGTCAATTTAAACAAAAAAATATAAACCATTAAGCCAATCAAAAGTTTTCACTAAAATAATATTTAATTATTATTGAAACAGAACAGTAATTTAATTATTATACCGCAGCTTGACGTTACTCTTTATTAGCTAAAAATAACATATTGAACTTAATTTATTTATATTTTTAGAGTGAAGAGTTCAAAAACAATAGCAAATAATAATTTTATTATCTTCAATTGATTATTAGGATTTGACTGAGTCAAAAAATAATAGAGATTAACCTAAATCTATGTATTTTTACTATTGAATTAAGGATGAAAAATGAATTGGTACTTAGAGGTTATTAAAAATAATTATGCTAATTTTTCAGGTCGTGCGCGTCGAAAAGAATATTGGATGTTTATAGTGGTAAATACCATTATTTTAGCTGTGTTATATGGGATCATGTTCTCTTCTATCGACAGTTATACTGGTGAAATGAGTGGCACAGGCTTTGCTGCTTTGATTATTATCGGTATCTACTCTTTAGCAACTATTATTCCTAATATTGCCGTGACAGTGCGCCGTTTTCATGACCAAGATAGATCTGGTTGGATGGTTTTATTATCATTTATTCCTTTCGTTGGCGGACTGATCCTGTTTATTTTTATGTGTTTAGATGGTACTAGAGGTGAAAATAGATTTGGTCTTGATCCTAAAGCCTAATAGCTAATTAATTTCTATCTTAATACAGTGAGTAAACTATTTATATAATTTACTTACTGTGTTGATTCTCCTTTCTCTTACAGTTACTTCTCTTATCCCCTATTAGCATAGGATTTTATACCTGATTATTTTAAGTAATATTATCCACATACTATTATGCTCATGTATGCCATATAGTAATTTAAATAACATGAATGTTTTTTATCGGCAGCATATTAATACTCTTATTTAATATGCTGCCTTTTTTATTGCTATGCTAAAGAAATATTTTAATCACTATATGCTGCTAATACATGCTGACATAGACTAGAACGCACACAATCTTCTTCATTAAATTTAATGACACCAACACGCTCATTAGCTTGAAAACGACTTAGTGCATCTGCTAATCCTGAATTTACATTGGCAGGTAAATCGCATTGAGTAATATCACCGTTAACAATCACTGTCACATTTTCTCCCATTCGCGTTAAAAATAATTTCATTTGATTAATGGTGACATTTTGCGCTTCATCCAATATGACAAATGCATTTTCAAAAGTACGTCCTCGCATATAGGCAAATGGGGCTATTTCAACTTTGCCTATTTCAGGCCGTAAACAATATTGTAAAAAAGAGGCGCCTAAACGTTTAACTAATACATCATAGACAGGACGAAAATAAGGCGCGAATTTTTCTGCTATATCGCCAGGAAGAAAACCTAAATCTTCATCAGCTTGTAATACAGGCCGAGTAACAATAATTCGCTCTATCTCTTTATTAATAAGGGCATCAGCAGCCATTGCTGCACTTAAAAACGTTTTACCACACCCCGCTTCCCCTGTTGCAAAAACCAAATTTTGATGTTTAATAGCGTTCATATATTGGCGTTGAACTTCATTGCGAGGAGAGAGTGTTCGTTGATCACGTTTCTCTCTCGCCATACCAATTGTTTCTAGATCCCCAAATCCTGGTAAAACCATAACATTATCTCGATGGGCGGCATTACGTTGCTCTTTACGTAATGTACGTTTATTTTCTCTACGTAAACGTGTTGCTACTTTTTGTCTACTCATAATGGTATTTACCTTTGTTAGTCTCAAAAAGTCATCAGAACAATCATTGTTTGACTAGAAAATAAGGTGAGCCTCCCTCAGACTCTATTGCGCTGTAGAAAACAAAAAAGCCGGTCACAAACTTGAGCATTAAACATCAATGCACAGTTGCTACCAGCTTTGTCTTGGTGATTTAAAATTTTGATTGCTTCTGTCATTCATATTCCCCATCATGGAGTTAGAGTGAAAATTAACGAAGCTTTATGACAGTATAATGACAGAACAAAAATTTTTTCAATATTTAAGTCATTAATAACGCGATTAAGTTAACATTTTGCTAACAAAGAGCGCTATTGAGGGGAATAAAATGCGTTTTTTAAAATTACCTTTTATTTATTGGCTGCTACTCAATTGCATCCCATTTATTGGCTTTGAACTACACTCAGGCAATATAAAACCCGGTGTTTTTTTCTATTTAGGTGCTCTAACGATCATCACTTCAGGGATTTGGCTATTTTTCTGCCTTTACTTTTTTATCAAACATAATACATCTCCTAACCCTCACCAGACACCGCGCCATTTAGTCACCACAGGTCCATATAAAATAAGTAGAAATCCTATGTATCTTGGCTTTCTCGATATTAGTATTGGGCTGTTTTTTATTTTTGGTAACTGGGGATTTTTAGGGGCTGCGCTTGCCTTCTACTTTATTACCGATCGCTATACTATTGTGCAAGAAGAGAAAATATTAAGTGAGCGGTTTCCACAAGCGTGGCGACAATATTGCCGCCACGTTCGACGCTGGATATAACAGATGTAGACTAAAGCGCTTTACAGTTATTTGCTAATCGGTAACCCGCTTTAGTTGCTTCATTTTCGGTTTTAAAATATACCGCATTTTTATCTGACATGGTTCTATAACCAGTACAGTGTGAAAAATGATAAATTTTACTATTTAGATTACCTTTGATCTGCTCATCTTGGGAGACTGTGGGCGCTTTAGGCATTTCTATTTTGTCAGTTGTAGGACGATATGTTGCAGTTAATCCTGCACCACTATTTTTATGTCCTAACTGCCACTTCATTTGTCCCGTAACAAAGGGATTATGATGCCCAACAATGTTAGCAATTCGATTATCTCGCTCTCTTTCCCACGGTGTTGGTGGGTAAGCTTTATCCCATGCCATAAAAAGCTGTTGTTGTTGACGTGACATTGAGAGGTTATAACGATCATGTAAGTAGAAATAGACACGTGCAACTTGGCCTTTCACCTCATTACGAGGCTCAAAGGTGCGAGAAGCAAAATCGACCCGACTGCGACACTGGCCATATTGATAAGGCGCTTGAGATGATAATTGACCAAAGCTAAAATTACTGCGATCACCATTCACCTCTCCAATCGAAGGCGCTAGATTATGTAAATCAGCCTCAATTTTGCCAAAAATAGGATCGTTTTTAACACAGTTAGCTCGCCCACCATTTTGCCAGCATTGACGTTGATGACCAAAAACCCAAGCAGGGACGATATGTTCCCATTCAATGCGTGAAGCTCGGGTGGCTTGTGCCCTCACTTGATAACCACAACTGGCTAAATTAACACGTCCCCCCGATTTTCCTACCCACTCCCAATGACAACCACAATACAGCGTACCTTGATTGTTTTGATTTTGATCATAATAAATGCGTTCTCTGGCTAGCTGTTTTGCTTTAGTGAAATTTTCCGGTGCCTGTGCGGATACATGTAGCGTAATAATAAATAAACCTAACGCTAAAACAATATAGTGTAATATTTTTCTCAAAGTGCTATCTACCTTATACTCTCTTTTATTAAACCTAATAAGATTTATTATTAAATAACCAACTAATAATCTTATTTTTATTTGCGCTTACCATACCTTTTTTATTTATTTGAAGATATCTTTTTAATTCATTTTTTGATGGATTTACTAAAACAATACAAATGAAAAGTGCTAGAAAAAGGCGCTATTCATGTCATTGTGTAAAAACATCTTTGCTATGGTTTAAAGATTGGTATTTTAATGGAATAGATAAAATGAATGAGAATATGCTGAATTTAATGAATGAGCTCGTCGAAATAACCAAAAAGCATGCGAACAATGAAGATGTTAAAGCGCATGCTAATTTAGAGTCAGAAAATAAATTAAGAATTCAAATTATTATTTCTGGTAAAAACGAACTGGATATTACATTAAATTCGCTACAACATGCGGTATAAAGCATTTATACACTGGGACGTTTACGATATAACCACAATCCTGGTAAAGATAGCCCAATAGAAAGAGCACCCACAATAAATGAAGCTTTAAGAAAATTAGTCACTAAAGCTTCAAAAATTTCTTCGCTATAGCCTATTTGAGTCAACTTCACCACGGAGATCATCGCAACATAAGCATTGATCCCAGGAAACATAGGAATAATTGCTGCAACAGTGAAAACTTTTGGATGAGCTAACCACCAGCGTGACCATTGAATACCTATACAACCGACTAGAATAGCGGCACAAAAGCTTGCCCACTCAATATTCATACCACTGATCATTAATACCGTACGAGAGCCATGCCCTATTGCACCTAATAACGCACAATACTTTAATGCACGTAACGGTACATTAAATACCATTGCAAACCCCACCGCAGGTATTGCCGCTAAAATCATATCTTCAATTAGCGTTAGAATAATGTTGATTATGCCCAATCTCTTAACTCCCATACTGCCATCGCTAAAATAACCCCTAAGCAGGTAGCAAGTGTTAACATCGTCGCCATCGCCCAGCGTGCGAGTCCTGTATTAACATGACCTTTAAACATATCAGCAACAGCATTAATTAAAGGAAATCCAGGAACTAATAATAGAACGCTCGCGGCCATTGATATAGTGGCAGTAACTTGAAAATAAGGGAGTTTTAGCAATAAACCTGATACTGATGTCGCAACAAATGCCGTAATACAAAAGTTGATTAAAGGATTTACTTGACGATGAGTGAGGAGCTGACGAACCCACATTCCCATTCCTCCCCCCAAAGCAGAGACTAAAAAGCCATCCCAATCACCGCCATTCAATTTGGAAAAACATCCACAAGAAAGTGCAACCATAACAATAATTATCCAACGTGGATAACGTAGTGGTTTGATATGTTCAAAACGTTTCCTTGCTTCATCAATATCCGCGAGATGATGCTCAACTAAAATAACAATGTGCTGAACTTCGGTAACAACATGCATATTGATACCACGATCAACAATTTTTCGTGTTGAGGTTTGGCAATGACCATTAACTATTGTCGTTAATACCACCGCATTGGCTGAAATGGCCGTTTCAACTTGATGAACGCCTAAAGCCAGCCCAAGTCGCGTTGAGAGCTGTTCAACCAACATACTTTCAGCACCATGTTGTAACAACAATAGCGCCGTTTGAATACATAATTTCGTAATTTCACGCTGTTTATCTTGTGAAATGGCATATTCTTCAGCCATTATCTGATTATCCATACTACGCCTTAGTATTTATCAAAAAACGCGCCATAACCAATTGAAAGCTTATCAGTATAGTTCAATCATGACGCTATCGTCTTTCTATACTATTATGAATAATTAAAATATTTAAGGCTGAAAGTAGATCAAAGTTTTCTCTTACTATCATATGATTGTAATAAATATAAAATATAGTGATTATATTTCTCAAATAGTATTGATATTAGTCATCATATGTTGCCAAAGGAAATCAAGATCTTCCGGAATAGGTTGTGAATTAAATAACTGTTTTTTAAGTTCTTTTTCTTTTATATTACCAATATGAGAAATAAGCACAGGATAAACTACATTTTTAAAAAAATGTTTCCCGTGTATATATTGTTTTAATTGTTGATCTACTGTGCATGCATTTATTTCTTGCTTTTTATGCTTGAGTTTTTCTAATAATTGAGAAGGCTCAAGATATTGATGCCACTTTTGTAAAATTTGTTCAATTTTTACTGTATCATTGCTTGTATTAAGTTCTAATAACGATTCTTTAAATCCCAAACTTCTTAATCCTTCCCATAAAGGATTAATGATTGCCCATACCGCAGCATGATTTCGCCAATTTTCAAGCTGAGTCTCGATATCTTTCCTTAATGTTTCACATCCATTTTCTATGCTATTTTTCTTATTTTCAGGTAATGCAGACCAAATTTCATCAGGAAGAACAAGATAGTTCTCAATACAAAAACGAGGAAGAATGAATAAATTGGGTAATTGTTCTTGTTTTTCCTCAATTTTAGCATTATCCCATTCATCTCTATCGACAATACCAAGCCAATCTTGTTCTTGGGCTAAAATATCCAACACATTTTGTTTCTTGCCCGTGCTAGCAATAACCCAATACTGTTCCCAACTAGGAAACTTTTTTCTTAAAAAAGCGCCAAAAGCTAACTCATCATCACTGCCTTCAACTAATAATACTTTTTTAGTTGAGCTACCTACTTGTTGATCTTTTATTCGATTAATTGTTCCATCAATTTTCGACATTCACCGATCCTTTTAGCAAAGTAAGATCAATACGTGAACCAAAATTTTCATAGCGTTGCCAAACTTCTGTTGAGTGTGACGTTAAAATTAACTGCCCTTTCTTATTAGCCACAATATTTTCGATAGCCGCTAAGAGAGGTGCTATAACAGAAGGATGTAGATGTAGATCAGGTTCATCTATTAATACAATTCCTCCTGGTTTTAGCCAACGTTGGATTGTAAATAACATAATAAGTATTTGATGTTCGCCAGAACTTAACTCATCAAACGTATGTTGCCTTCCATTTGATAAAATAATCTGTTGACGTGTACCTGGAAGAATTTCACTATCAATTCTTTTATCTGAAAAAAAGTAATTTAAACTCTTTATCATGTTAGGGTATTCATTAGGCAGTGTCGCTTTTAAATTAAACAGTGAAGTTTCTATTTGCCCATTCCAATCATTAGTCACCGTATAAGTCGCGAGCCATGCTTGGTTAAGATCGTCTGGGTATAATGATTTTCTCGTTGCTGTTGGATTTACCCATTTACGCGCTTCTGCATCTAAATAGACAATATTAGGAATAGATAATTCTGGATCCAATTCATTATAAAGTGATTGAATACGTCTTTTCCCTAAATATTTATAGGTCTCAATCAGATTATCATTATGTTTATTTTCACTAGATGGAAAATATAATTTATTTTTCTTTTTATTATTTGAAATTTCACCTATCCACATTACATCTAAATAGTTTGTTACTACTTGGGAAAAAAAATCATCTGAACCATAAAAAAGTCCAATTTTAATCTTATCATCAGAAGAAAGATTAAAATCTTCAAAAATAATAGCGATCCCTCCCCAACGTTCTAACCATTTTCGTGTATTGCTCGCTGGAGCTAACGGTTGTTCAGTACTTAGCCAAATACCTAATGCTTCCCATAAAATAGCTATGCCCCGTAATAAAGTCGATTTACCACAACCATTATTACCGGTAAATAAAACTTGAGCTTCAATCTCATTAGACCAATCATCTTCTAACTTAATAACACCATCAGCTAATGGTCCTACAGATTGTGTATAAATTGAACTAATTCTCATTGGAATGCCCTGAAATGTTTACTTTAATAGCTAAAATACCATCTCTTTATTCTCGCGTCTTTACCTCTTTCACACAACGATAAAATATTCTCTTTCTATTGTTAACTTACATCATCAATATGACTATTACGCTTTCAAATTAGTATAAAAGCACCTTAGGATGCTTTTATACCTAACTTAAATTATTCATAATCCTTTATTTATTATTTATTGCCCAGAAGTTTATTAGCTTGAGCATAAGCCCCATCAAGGGTTTCTTCAACAAAGATAGGTACACCGTACACCGCAGAAACAACGGGAGATAACTGCATCAGTTGCTCTTTATCATTTGTTTGTTGATTGACGGTCATGATCATTCCAGCACAATATTGACTTAATGGCATTTTCCCTGTTTTCAGCCAGCGTCTAACGGCTTTCATGCCCTCCATATCCTCTTGTTCATTTTTCTTGTTGATAGGTGGGTAAACCAATACAAAGTTTTGTTTTTGAGCAAGCACTAAGTCCATTTCAGCAATCCAGTTATTAGCATGCTCTAACGTTTCTGGGAAAACCTGCATGGTAATAATGGGAAATTGGTCAACAGACATTATTGTAAAATTGTTATTATTCAACATATTGTTATCTCTCAGTTATTATCTTCACTTTAGATTAGAATAATTATCATTTACATTCAATAAAAAGGCTCTTTATTAGTGCACTGATCGCATTAATAGACAATTTTTGTCAGCAATAAATTTCTATCGACTTATATTATATTTATTCTTTTAATATATAAAACACTATAATTATTTTATATATTCTTTATAATTATTTTATTTTTAATAAATAAGCTATTCATAAAATGACCACTTTATAAATTTGAAAATATATTTAAAGTCATTTAAAGATTATCATGACAGAATTCATTAATTTATAACTAAGAGAAAATTAATATGGTAAGTTTTTTGAGAACAAAGTCCGCTGTCTTATTATCAATAGTTATTTTTCCTATTTTCTTTTTATTATCAGGCTGTTTTTCATTCGGGTTAATGTTATCAACTAAAAATGATAATGGCTATCATCGTTCTCATTGGAAAGGAGATTCAATTACCGCACTCTCTCTAGCAAAAGATAGTAACGGTACTAGCGGATGGGTATTTATTGGTGATCATTTTGATTATTTATTAATAAGAGGTGGAGATAACGCAGTAAATATTTTAAGAGATCCGCTTATCCACCATGATAAATTGAGCGTAGAAAATCCAGTTGAATTTATTATTGATAATCAAAAGAAGCAATTTAATGGGAAAATTAAAATAAATTATAACTGGATAACTCAAACCGATAAAGAAGCAGCACTAACTTACGGTTTTATATGTAAAAAAGATATAAACACCTGTTCACTAAAAATAGATAATTTACTTGGAACAGTTCATCAAAAAAATAAAGAACAAAAAAATGAGTATTTACTACCTTTTAACCATCCCTTTAATGTTGAATTCTACCAATACAAAGAAAATCTTATTGGTGCCAGCACACCAAGAATATTATTACCCGTTACTTTGGCGCTAGATATAGTCACATCTCCTTTACAATTGCTGATGATCCCAATACTAAGCAAGTAGTATCGATAAAATAATTTATTATCAAACACTAAATATTCTAGTTTGATTAATAAGGAGATAGCGTTATCTCTATCTCCTTTTATACCATATTATACTATGATGTTAGCCTATTTCATCGCTTATAGGATTAACGCACAACTAACACAGATTGTTTGGCGTAAGCCACAATTCCTGATGCATTAGAGCCTAATAAATGAGTTGAAATGCTAGGACGACGAGAGCCAACGACAATTAAATCCGCTTTAATTTTTTCTGCCAGCTCTAACACTTTATCTCTTGCTGAGCCAAATGCGGCAGAGAAATCAACTTGCTCTTTAGGTAAATCTACAGAATTAGCTAATTCTTGCAGTTGTTCTTGAACTCGTTCAATCGCTTTATTAGCAAAAGAGCTTAACATATCATAATGGTAGCTATAACTAATTGAAAAACGTGAAACATCAGGAATAGCATGAAACAAATGGATCTTAGCCCCTTCAAGCTTTGCAATATAAACAGCGTGTTGTAAAGCCTTTTCGGTTAATTCATCTTCTGAAATATCCACGGGCACTAGAATTGTCTTATACATAGCAACTCCTCATTATTAATTATCGTCTGTTTGTTATTTTGATTTTTTCAACCAACAGTATGATTGCTAATCCTCTTCAAGATGCCATTTATGTAATTGTCGATGAATAAAAGGGGTCACCACTAATCCAATCGATAAAATAAAAACACACTGAAGAAACAAACCATAAATCGCAATAAAAAAACGCCCTGTTGGTGTTGCAGGCGCAGGCTCTACCGGTTGACCACTTAACATTGATATTGCGTTTAATGAGGACTCCATAAAAGTATGTCCTTCAATAAAATAGAACCCTAGCACGCCCGGTAATAATCCTAAAAAAAAGAATACAGTACCTATTATATAGTAGCGTAGAATACGTAGAATAAAATGGTCGAGCCTTAAAAGTTCTTGTGTAAATTTTTCCATCCCATTGACTCTATTAATGCGCAACCCAATGAAAATAATTTAATAATGGTAAAATAGATAATTTAAAAGAGAAAAAATAGGTTATGAAACCTCATAACCTATTAGCATGTGTCAATTAACGAACCACTAACACAGAAATATCTGCATAACGAACAACGCCTGCGGCCGTAGAGCCTAATAAATGTGTGCTAATGTTGGGTCTACGAGAGCCGATAACAATTAAATCTGCTTGAATATCTTTTGCTGTCGTTAAAATTTCATCACGGGGAGAGCCAAAAGTGACAGTGTAAGCCACTTTTTCAGCAGGCAGATCCACCGAATCCACCAGCATTTGCATATCATTTTCGGCTTTTACTGTCGCTTTGTCTTTAATTTCGGGATAACCCAGTGAATAAGCATTAATAATGGCTGAAGAGATAGGAAGCACATGGATAAGATGTAAATTAGCTCCTGTTTCTTTGGCTAAATAAACCGCATGGCGTACTGCTTTACTGGTTAACTCTTCTTCTACAATATCGATAGGCACTAAAATTGTTTTATACATAATAACTCCTCTCAACTCTCCATTTGCCTTAATAGTATCGCAATAACCTCAAGATTACTGTGAGTCAATTAACTAAAACCAACCTAATATCAATTATCAATCGGCTTTAAGTATTAATGAGTTACTACAAAAAATAAACTACTCAGTTAAAATAAATCAGTGCTGTGCTGTTGGTGGGTTGCCCACATTTGGTTGCGAACCGCACGGATGGTATCAATAAGCTCTGATGCGGTTAATCCTATTGGCCCTATTCCTTGTTTTATTAATTGGTCTGCGGCTATACCATGTATCCATACGGCACTCGGCACAGCCTCTGCGATTGGCATACCTTGTGCTAAAAAACTTGCCATGACACCGGTTAATACATCACCGCTCCCTGCTGTCGATAATCCACTGTTCCCTGTTGTATTTACTGTGATATCTCCTTGAGGTGAAGCAATCACCGTTCCTTGTCCTTTCACTATGGCCCAGCAATGATATTGGCGTGTAATTTCTATTGCAGCTTGTTGACGGTTATTTTGAATATCAGCAACATCACAATGAAGTAAAGTTGCGGCCTCTTTCGGATGGGGTGTTAATACACAATTAGCGGTTAACTTAGTGTTAATATGCGATAAGTTTAATTGAGCCAATAACACCAGCGCATCGGCATCAAAAACATAAGGTATTTTCTCGTTACGTTGTGCTAGTACTGTAGTCAGCAATTGTTCCGAATCAGAGGAGAGCCCTAAACCGCAGCCAATCGCCCATGCTGATATTTGTGGTTGCTCTAATAATGTTATGGCTGTTTGTAGCATCAGTTCGGGTGCACTATCAATAAAAGGCAGTGGCAATTGTGGTTGTGCAAAGCCCAAAAAGACTTTACCACACCCTGCTTTAAGCGCACTTTTTCCCGCCAAAACAATCGCACCACTCATGCCTTCTGAGCTGCCGATAATGGCTAATGTACCAAAAGTGCCTTTATGTGTATTTCCCATATTTCGCTGAGCGAGTGCAGGATAGTGAGATATTGCTTGTAATAGTTGCTCTCTGTTCATCTATTATTCCTCATATTCCTCACCTTTTATTGCTGAGTGTTTATTTTTATATCAAACCGCATGAAACGGTAATGGGTAATTTAAAGTATAGCGTGATATCGATGACATAATCATAATAAGAGTGTGCTAGCGGAAATGATTTCTTATCTACTATTTGTTTATTCGTTTTATTCATTTATTTCTTTTATGGGCGATAAGAAAAGCTATTCATACCAGATGAATACAATGTTATTCTGTTACTAGGCATTATTTTTAGGTTAATAAACAAACGATATAAAGGGAAATTCACCATGAATGAGAAGTTTAAAACACAAGCAGATGTTGAAACATTAGCGCAAGAAGTTGCATGCCTAAAAACGCTTGTGACTTATATGTTAAAAGCATTAGGTCAAGCAGATGCTGGACGCGTTATCTTAAATATTGAGCGAGCTATTTCCGAAGTTGCTGATGAACAACAAGCAGAAACCTTCCGCAACACATTAAACCAAATTAAAACAGCTTATCGTCAATAATGATATTGACGTCATCAAAGTGCAATTGCGCATGATTTTAATTTATTGTCGCTTCTTTTTGTGCTGCACAAATAAGCAAAAAGTAAATCTGAAAAGTCTATATACTTAATTCCGAAATAAACCATTCTTTATTCATTTAACTGCCCCTCTATTGTTATAGAGGGGATTTTTTTATCTGTAATAAATAACTAATGTTAATCCTATTCTGATTTAACGCTATATGGGTTTATATGTTACACTTACAGTGTACGCACCAAAATAAACCATGAGGCTTATAATGAAACCACTTCTGTTATCCCTGCTTTTACTTCCTGCTGTTGCATTTGCTAACCCAAGTAAAATGGCTGAAGATTATTGCAATACATTCAAAGATATCTCAGTAAAAGCTTATGATACTAATGAAGTGCCTGAGAAAATCGCCAAAGACGCATTAGCAACATTGAAATCTCAAAACTTTGATTTTGCAAAACTAGATGCAACGGAAGCTGATTTTTCTAATGGCACCGTTGAAGTTGTTAAATCTTTACGTGATGCAAAAGCAGAAATTGGTTCACGTGAAGAGTTCCAAGAAGGCTTAACGCAAATTGTTGCGGCATGTAAAATTCAAATGGATTCTGTTTTACAAGAGCAGAAAAAATAATCCATTGACTGCCTTAAATGATTAAGCGCAGAGTCCAAGGAGCAGAAATAATCCTGCTCTTTTTTTATTAACCCCCCTATTTCATTTCTTACGTTTAACCCTGCTAACTTTTCCCTGCCGCTATTTATTGTGCATGATAGTATCCATCTATTGCGATTAAGGTTTATAATACTTTAGTAAATAATCATTAGAACTGGCCATAACAAGGAGATATTGTGAGCAACGAACAATCCATCCAGCGATTAAGAAGACTACGCCAGTCAGAGAACCTGCGCGCGCTGTTTCAAGAAACGACACTCAGCAAAAATGATCTAGCACTACCTATTTTCGTTGAAGAAGGCTTAGAGGATTATCAGCCGATCAAAAGTATGCCAGGTGTGGTACGTATTCCTGAAAAACGCCTTGCTTATGAAATTGAGCGTATCGCTAAAGCGGGTATCAAAACGGTCATGACCTTTGGTGTCTCACACCATCTTGATGAAACAGGTAGCGATGCTTGGAAAAGCGACGGTCTAGTTTCTCGCATGTCTCGTATTTGTAAAGATGCTGTACCAGAAATGATTGTTATGTCAGATACTTGTTTCTGTGAATATACTTCACACGGACACTGTGGCGTTTTACATGGTGAACATGTCGATAATGATGAAACTATCCATAATTTAGGTCTACAGGCGGTTGCCGCCGCACAAGCTGGTGCTGATTTTATTGCTCCCTCTGCCGCAATGGATGGTCAAGTTGCCGCTATTCGTGCTGCCTTAGATCAAGCAGGATTTACCGATACCGGTATTGTTTCCTACTCAACTAAATTTGCCTCTGCATTATATGGTCCATTCCGTGATGCTGCTGGCTCTCGCTTAATTGGTGATCGTAAAACATATCAAATGAATCCGATGAATCGTCGGGAAGCTATCCGCGAATCATTGATTGATGAGCAAGAAGGTGCGGATATGTTAATGGTTAAGCCTGCTGGTGCTTATTTAGATATTATTCGTGATGTTCGTGAACGTACACTATTACCGTTAGCAGCCTACCAAATTAGTGGGGAGTATGCGCAAATCAAATTTGCTGCATTAGCGGGTGCTATCGATGAAGATCGCGTGGTAATGGAAACACTAGGCTCCATTAAACGCGCAGGTGCTGATTTAATTCTCTCTTACTTTGCGCTTGATTTAGCAGAAAGAAATCTACTTTAATCACCCTTGTATCTAGATGACAAGTGAATAGATCACTAGGAATCTTCAGTATATGACTAACCCCACCACTAAAAACATGGCGGTTAGATACGCTAAATACTTCAAGTTATAACGATAATTTGAAGTATTTTTCACCCTATATTATGAGGCGACTATGGATAACTGTATTTTCTGTCAAATTGTAGCGGGAAAAGCACCTTGCCATAAAATTTGGGAGGATGAACATCATCTTGCGTTTCTTTCAATCTTCCCTAATACCAAGGGTTTTACGGTTGTTATTCCGAAAAAACACTATCCAAGTTATGCTTTTGATTTAAGCGATGAAGCCTTAGCGTTATTGATCATCGCCACTAAAAAAGTGGCAAAAATCCTAGATAAAACATTCCCAGATGTGTCACGCACGGGAATGTTTTTTGAAGGTTTTGGCGTTGATCATGTTCATAGCAAACTCAGCCCAATGCACGGCACGGGTGATATGACAAAATGGGCGCCCATTGAAAACAAACAAAAGGTTTTCTTTGATAACTACCCTGGCTATCTTTCATCTCATGATTTTGAGCGCGCAAATGATGAGGAATTAGCGCAATTAGCTGCGCTTATTCGCCAAAATAGTCAGTAATTGATCCAGCCATAATAAACTAATAGTAATAACGGATAAGCATTTATTACTTATCCGTTATTAGTTAATATTACACAATTATTCTTTATCCAAAGCACCGTAAAACCCCGTCCTTCAGGTCGGGGATATAAGGCGCGGTTTTTTAACTAACTAGGTGTTTCCTGTTGCTCTATGTACTGGCGGATAATGGATATTGGTGCGCCACCACAACTCCCCGCGAAATAACTCGGCGACCAAAGAACCCCCTTGTAGTAATCACGTTGGGCAATATCAGGACGATCACGTCGAAGTAATCGACTCGATACCCCTTTAAGGCTGTTAACCAGATTAGATATCGCCAGTTTTGGCGGGTAATTAATCAGTAAATGAACGTGCTCCCGTTCCCCATCCATTTCAACCAGTTCAACATCAAAATCAGCACAAACACTGGCAAAGTAGCCCCGCAATTTTTCAATTGCATCCTGATCAAATATTTTTCACCGGTATTTTGTGACAAAGACCAAATGGACGTGCATCAGGAATACACAATGTCTGCCACGGCG